>JAYEGS010000322.1:0-1764 GCA_034659215.1 Pseudomonadota bacterium
GGGGGACGCACTCTCTGCTTTTTTGTTTTTGTTGCGGCCCACTTTTTAGTGGATGATCATTTTCACATCATCTTCAAAGAAAAATTCCGGGTCGTTGTTGGCGGTGTGGCAGATAGTGCAGGTTGTAGTGTCATTCGGGACAGACCCCGGTTTTTTTCACTCCCTATGTAATTTTTGGACTACCACAAACTTTTAACATTTTTGTAAGCGCGAATTTTTTCATCTTTCGTCAGTATTGTGGCATTCTCCGCACGTGCCGTTGCTACAATTATTTGATCCGCTGGATCGTTATGAAAAGGTTGGGGAAGTACAGTTGAACGATATGACAAGATAGGAGAAAGAGGAATAATTCGCAGTTTTGGCATATCAAGGGCAACATTTATCCAATCCTCAGGCTCACACGAAATACCGACTCTTTTTTTTTCAAGAAGCTTGCTGAATTCCCATGGAGAAATTGCAGATAGGAGTATTTCACCATACATTTCTGAGTGGCCAATTATCTCTTTAACCTTGTTTGATAACTTTTGCGGATTCATATTCCACCAGATCCAAGTATGGGTATCAAGTAGATAGATCATTTGCAGGCATCCCATATCTCTTCACCTAAAGGTGCAAGGATATCCTTTTCAAAAACAAGAGCGTCGGAAAGTTTACCTGGCTCAGGATTTATATCTGATTTCTGATAATGGATTATTTGCGCTATCGGCTGGCCACGTTTTGTTATAACTATAGCTTCATGCGTTTTAGCAACCTTATCCAAAACTTTCAAAGCATGTGATTTAAATTGACTTATTCCCATGGTCTCCATAACAACACCTCTTTAAGATTTGTATTTCTTAATATAGTCAACTCAAGTAGTCAAGTCAAGTATGAATTGATGACAACTTGGCCGAAAGTGTCGGGCGCAGCCTGACTTTGCCAAAAGTCCGGGCGACCCTCAATGACGATGCCGGGATTAAACGCGGGGTGATGAACCGGCTCGAATACCTGGTCGAAAATTTTTCAAATTTTCCGTTGGAAAACATCTCTCTCAAAGTGGATATCGGAGGCCATACCCACACGAGCACCGTTTTTAGCCTTGAAGCCGGGGCTTTGGAAAGCGTTCCGGTAATCGTCGGCGGTTACGCCGATCTTGAGGTGGTCTCAAGCCTGATGACGACTATCGAGATCGCACCTAATGTCGGTGATGAAATCAAGCGCACTACCGTTGCCATGAATGTATTATAGCATAGGTTTTTTCGGCCTCCTGTAATCCGTTGGGTGCGATCTTTCAGCGATTTACGTTACTTGCTAGTTTTTCGTTTTGGCTGGATTGGTGTGGCTATTTTGAGCTTTACAGGTCGCTTCATCCAAAACCAGGCGCCCTCGAAAAAATACGCCCAAAAACCTTGTCAAGCTTTTTTTCTTTTGCTCAATTTTTTTACGGGGGGTGAGCAGTTACTAAGGAAGAACTAATATACCCAGAGCTAATCGTCACCATATTTCCGGACAAGTTTGGCACATCACGCATAGGTGTCATAAAAAGGAATTTCTACTTAAATTTTCCCGAGATCGGAGGAGATGGTTACATTGGTTGTTTGAAGCGAAAAAAAGCTACGGATTGCAAATATTCAATTACACAATAACGTCCAATCACATTCATTTGCTGGTTCTTGACAGCGATGAGAATGTCATACCCAAAAGTCTTCAGTTGGTTGCTGGCAAAACGGCTCAGGAATATAATCAAAGGAAGACCCGCAAAGGTGCTTTTTGGGATGATCGTTA
>JAYEGS010000323.1:0-9176 GCA_034659215.1 Pseudomonadota bacterium
GTGGCGCCATTAACCCGACCATAGGGTGGAGCCATTAAGCCGACCCTGAGGTGGCGCCTTTAAGGCGGACTTCAGGTGGCGCCATTAAGGCGACCCCGGAATGGCGCCATATGGGCGGCCATTAACAGCCCAGGGATCGCAGATACGGGTCGGCGACAAAACATCCATGTAGCAATCATCGCAAAGGGTCTCACTGTTATAAGATTGTTCATCGCCAGCATCGACGGTCTCACCACATCGGTCACAATTCATATTAGTTATCCTTGTTTTTTTCAATACCATCCCGATGATACCGGGCAATTTCGACAATCCTCTTTTTCTGAAGGCCGGCCTTTTCGGCAAACCGACCCCAACTACGCACCACCTCGATAATTTCCTGAATAATTTTTCCCGGCATCGGCAGGCTGATACTCTCGCCCACGGCTATGAGATCGGCCAGTTGAAATTTATCCCGTTTGCCATTGATACTCATTTGGTGCTGGTTTGTCCATTTTCCCGACGGATTATGGGAATAGGTTATATCAAAAGCTGGGGAGAGACGCCATTTGCCATTTTTATCGAGCAAAAAAGCTATATTTTTCGTATGGTCATCTTGATTTCGAGCGATAACATTAAAAACCATGCGCCGGTATTGTTGGACAGCCTCAGCTTTACTCAGTCGTAGTTTTCGCATTACGGCAAAGGCTTGTTCATAGCCATAGGCGCCGGCCATATTAAAATCGTAATGAGCCAGGCCACATAATGACTGCATGTAGATCTTTTCTCCAGCCTGTCGATCAAAACGCCTGGTCATAGCCTCTCCACAGGGCTGAAACCGGCGCTGTCACGACCATTCCGAGCCAGCCAGGCATCAATAACGGCATTACCAAACTTATCGGGTAAAGTATCTGCCAACAGGCCGGGTAAGCCGCGAAAAGTTTCTCGGTTTAAAGCGGGAAAGGAGAATATGGCATCACCCTGACGCCTGAAAGATGCGATTAAAGAGTTATTCAACACCCAATATAAAATTTGACATTCAAGCCAAGCCGTATTATATTTACATATAAAATATAAGGAGAAAAATATGGCTATAACACACGGTTGTTCAATGGAAAAAGTTACATTTAATATGCCTGCAGAGCTAAAAACACGAGTAAAGGCACTAAAAAAAGAACTGAAGGTCTCACTCTCTTCAATTTATAATGAAGCGATCATCAACTACCTTAAAGAAAAAGAAGCGGAGAAATGGCAGAAAGGGATCTCTATGGCCTTAAAAGACCAGGAATACAAGGAGTTTTCTCAAGAGATAAGCGGCGACAGCGGGGATATCCATGATTATTAAACAAGGCGAAGTCTGGTTGGTTAAGTTTTTTCCGAAAGTTGGCAGTGAAATAAGTAAAATTCGACCTGCCATTGTTGTTAGTTATAACGAGATAGGAAGATTGCCATTAAAAACTATTGTTCCCGTAACTGACTGGAAAACTAATTATGCTTACTACCCTTGGATGATACAGGTTGCAGATAACAACGTAAATGGCTTGACCAAATTATCAGCTATTGACTGTTTTCAGATTAAAAACTTTGCTGGCGAACGATTTGCGGAAAAATCCGGTAAGGTTAGCAGTGATATGATAAAACAAATTCATGAAACGATAGTTAAATGTTTAAATCCCGATTACAATCTTTCCTGATATTAATGATGGCCTGCTGTTTTCAGCCCCTATACCTTTCTTTTAAAGCCATCAACAAATCCCACTCTAAAGGGACAATAAAGAGAGTGAGAAAGGTCGCGGTGCAAAGGCCGGTGACAAAGGTTGAAGCCATGCTGCCCCAGACCAGTGAGTAGTAGGGAAAACCGATCGCCATCGGCAAGAGACCTAAGGTGGTCGTTAAAGTGGTCAGGAGGATAGGTCGCAAGCGGATTCTGATCCCCTCGCGGATCGCGGCTCTACGGTCGCCGAGCCGCAGGTAGGCACGATTGATAAAATCGATGAGAACCAGGGAATCATTAACAACAACCCCGGTAACCCCGATAACCGCGATAAAGCTGTTAACGGTAAAGAGCCCCTGGGTCAAAAATTTACCAAAAACAACGCCGATCAGGGCAAAACCGACGGCGGAAAGAATGATAAAAGGTTGCAGGTAGGATTGGAACTGGAGGGCGAGAATCATATAGATGGCTAAAAGCGCTATAATAAAAGCGTATGCCAGGGAGGTGTAGGAGCGTTTGGTACTCTCGAACTCACCGGCAAAATTGACCTCGGCTCCGGGATAATTAGAGGCGATGGCCTGATAGTAAGCTTTAACGATTTGCACCACGGCCGGAACCGAAAGGCGGGAATCATTCTTAAGATTAGCGGTCAGCGTCACCGCCCGGTTAGAGTTGTAACGATTAAGATAACCAGGTTCAAGATATGATGAAACTTCAACCAGATCACCAAGTTTGAGACCACCGCCGGAGCCCGCTGAAACCGGGATTTTCAAGGCATCGACAGGCTGCTGCAGATAATCGGGATCAATTTTCAGTTTAAGATCAAGATCTTCATCTAAAGCCCGAAATTTTCCCACATAACGGCCATCAAGAACCGATCCGGCCAGATATGCCACCTGAGCCGGCTTAAGATTATACTCCGCCGCCTTCTCCTGATCAACTTTAAGCCGATAGATCCGGCCCGGTTCTCCCTGATTGCTGCTGAAATCGGTTAAAGCCGTCCCCAGACATTGATCCCGACGCAAAAAATCATCAATTACGGCAGCTAAACCCTGAACCGATTTTTTATCAGCACCAACTACCCGGACACTGAGGTCTTTACCGGCCGGAGGCCCGTCTTTTTCGGCCCGAACCCGCAATTGCCAACCCTCCCCGGCTAACGGCGCAACCCGGCGGCGGACATAATCAAGAAAAAGCATCGGATCATTATCGGGATTATCGGGAAAATCCTGCAGGCGCCGGGCCGGCAGGGTGACCGCGAGATGGCCGACATTATTGCCCCAGACCGGTTGATAATCCTCATTGATATAGAAACCGGCCTGAGCCATCACCGAGCGCAACTCGCCCGGCCCACCCTCTAAAAGCACCTGACTACCGGCCTTAAGCCGTTTGACGGTCTCATTAAGCGGGGTCGCCGGCGGCCCCTGAAACTCGACATAATAGAGGGTGTAGTCATCGGGAAAGAATTTAACCTTGATCAACGGCACAATCCCGGTCATCGAAAGGTAAAGAATGGTCAAAGCCGCGCCAAAAAGAGCGATCACACTAAACAGTGTTGAAAAACGAAAACGCAAGGTCAACGCCACAATTTTTTCATTAAAACGCCGAAACCAAGTCATCACCAGACGTTCACGGCCGCCGCCGACATAACTTGAGGAGGTCAATTTTTTGGCTCCCGGCCAATCGAGAAAATGGCCCGGTAAAATCACCAAACACTCAAAGAGGGAGGCTAAAATGGCAAAGCTCACGGCCTTCGGGATATAGGCAAAAAACTCACCCGTGGAACCGGACATGATTAACATCGGCAAAAAAGCGGCCACCGTGGTTGAGGTGGCGGCGACCACCGGCCAGGCAACCTCATCCGCACCATTAAGCACCGCCAGACGCAGGGGCTCACCCTCCTGGAGATGACGGTAGATATTTTCCAAAACCACAATCGCGTCATCAACAATTATGCCACTGACCAAAACAAAAGCAAAAAGAGTGATCTCATTTAGCGAGTTGCCGGTAACGTACATGATGATCATCGTGCACAAGAAAGAGAACGGAATCCCGACCATGATCAAAAAGGCGTTACGCCAGCCCATAAAAAGCCAGACACTCAAGGCCACCAAAATGATACCGCAAACCAGATTAAAGCCTAGCGTGGTAATCGAATCATCCAGATGAATACGTTGATCCTGGGTCAAAATCACCTCAACCCCTTCCTGCTCAAGACGTTTCGCGAAACGCTCAACAACTTTCTCGACCTCGGCCACCATTTTTATGGCGCTGCCCTGATCATTTTTTACAATTTTCAGCCCGACGCTTGTCCGACTGTTGACAGCCGAAATATAGAGCGGATCGCGATAAGCGAAATGAGCCTCACTCATGACCTCGCCAATGGTAACAAAAGAGCCATCCCCGTCACGGCGAATAATAGTTGCGGCAACATCGGCCCGGCTCCGGAAAAGTTCATCCACGACAACAATAAACTCACCATCCCGGTTTTCATAATCACCGGCCGGTAGTGAGAGGTTCGCCCCTTTTAAAGCGGTGGCGACATCCTCAAAAGTCAAACCGAGAATTTCCAGCCGCACCGGATCGATAAAGATATGAAATTCTCGCACAAGTTCACCGGTAATCTCAACATTTTCAACTCCGGCGACCCTCTTCAAAAAAAGTTTCATCTCCTCAGCCATTAGGGTCAAAGAGTGGTTATCACGATTTCCCACTAAATTAACCGTAACCACCGGCAGCCAGTAACTGACATCGACCTTTTTGAAGAGCGGCGGCTCAATTCCCGGCGGCAGGTTCGGCATGGCTCCCAGAACCTTCAAACGCAACTCTTTGTAGAGCTCATCATAGTCGGTATCGTCGACAAATTTGACGATCAGGCTCGAACGCCCCCGGTAGGAGGTCGACTTAATAAACTCGACCTCCTCAAGATCATCAAGCGAATCCTCAATCTCACGGGTCACCAGAGCTTCAACATCCTTAGGTGAAGCCCCCGGCAAGAATGTGGTAATCATCACCTTGCCCATATTGACATTGGGATAACGCTCTACCGGGAGCTCCAAAAGAGCGACGCAGCCAACCACCATGAGAAGGAGAAAGAGCAGGTTGACCAGCACTTTCTGGTTGAGAAAAAAATCAATTAATCGACGCATAGGAGAAAAACTACCTAACGACAGCGAAAACGATCGCCGCTTTTTACATTTTCACCAACGACTCTGAAACCGCCATTGGCGACTTGGCCGAGTTTGACGATTTTGACCTCTTCGCCATTTTCCCGAACCAGCCAGAAAGCGCCGTAACGCTCAACCACTGCAGCCGGAGGCACTTCAACCACAAAGCCGGCTTCCGGCAATTTGACGGGCAACTCAAGTGCGATACCACCCCGCATCTCGGGCAGACCTTCGCTGATCTCCAGCTCAACCTTGATTTTTCTGGTCTTCTGATCAAAGGCCGGAGAGAGATGAAGCAAACGGACCGGAACCCCTAATGACGGTTGGCCGCTAACCCGAGAAGGTAAAACCAGAGTAAGTGCCTCTTGCTCTCTTTTCAACCACTCATACTGCGCCATAGTTAACGAGAAAGGTACCAGCAGAGTCCGATAATCACCGATCTGACCAACAACCCGCCCCATCGTCAACCATTCACCCGGTTCAACCTTACGCTCTAAGAGATGCCAACCCGCCGGCGCTTTTATTTGGCAGCGGCGACGACGCTCTTTAAGGAGTGCGGCTTTAACCTCTAATTCAGCCAGAGTGAGTCGGGCCTGATCATACTTCAGCTCTAACTCTTGAACCCGGGTTTCAGAAACCGCTTTCTGACCGCTTAATTTACGGTAGCGCTTAACCTCTCGATGCCAATAATCCATCTGATTTTCAAGACGCGCCGCCGCCGCATGGTTAGCTTCCAGCTCAAGGTCGATGAAGGTCGTATCGATCCGAGCAAAAAGGCCGTCTAAGCCAATCACATCACCCATTTCGGCCCGTACCTCAAGACAACGACCCGACTCTTCACAGGTTAAAAAACGCCGCCACCGGGCTCTGGTATAGCCGCGCAAAACCGTCGTTTGCACCGCCGCCCGGGCCGTACAGAGGGAAAAAGATTGCTCTTTTTCAACCTCGGTCGCAAGCACCAGGGATGGAAAAAAAAGGAAAGCGAAAAAGAGAACGGAAAAAATAAAACCCAGAGTAATTAATTTACGCATCATATTTTCATTTGTTGTAACTATTCAGCATAATGGACTTTTCAAACGATCTCGATACGGGGACATTGCTCCAGGCGGCGGCCAAGCCTTTATGCCGATCTGAGCTGTGTCCCCTTCGAAGCCGGGCGAAGCCAATGTTCGCACCATTTGTAGTGGCTTTAAGGTTATTACGCTGAATAGTTACCATTTGTTAGAGTGATAAAAAATAATCCTTAAGAATCCGGCGATGATCAAAGGCTATATTTTCCGGCAAATTGCCTTGCTGGTAAACGGCCGCCTTGCCGGCATCGTCACCGGCTTGCAATCGGCCTTTACCGATAGCTGTAAAAACGGTTGAGATGGTGTGCTGCCGGGGGTCGCGGTCGGGATCCGAATAGGTATGGAATTGACCGGTCAACTCCACTTCAAGGCCGGTCTCTTCACGAGCCTCACGAACGGCGGCGGCTTCCAGACTTTCACCATAATCGACAAAACCGCCGGGCAGGGCCCAGCCCGGCGGCGGATTAAGACGTTCAACCAGAACAATACCGCCCGCATAGGAGATCAGGATATCAACGGTCGGCACCGGGTTGTGATACCGACTCTGTTGATAGTTACAGTTAGGACAAAAAAAAGTTTCGCGCATCCGGTTCTCAGTTCAAAGTTATTGAGCGTTAAGCAACTTCTCAATAGCTGCCAGCAGGGATCGAACGGTGTAGGGTTTTTGCAGAAAAACTTCGTTTTCACCAAGTTCCTTGATGGCTGAATTATCGGTGTAACCGGAGGTGTAGAGAACCGGCAAATCGGGATAACGCTCTCTTAACCGGCGGCCGAGCTCAGGGCCTCCCATTCTCGGCATCACCATATCGGTAAACAGAAGATCCGGCGCCCTTCCCAACGCCTCGACTTTGCTCAAGGCATCTTGACCATCAACGGCAACAATCACCTGAATACCGGCTTTAAGCAAATTACGTCCTGCGAATTCACGAAGCTTTTCGTCATCTTCGACAAATAGAATAGTCATACCTTTAACGTTTACAAGATCTTTCTTAAATGATTTAATCTCAAGCGCCGCCTCTTCAACCACACATGGCTGAAGAAGCGGCCAATAGATCTGAATCGTCGTCCCCTGCCCAAGTTCACCGGAAATGTTTATATAAGCATCATTTTGTTTGACGATACCATAAACCGTAGAGAGACCGAGACCGGTTCCCTGACCGAGTTCTTTGGTCGTATAAAAAGGTTCAAAACAGCGTTGTTGAGCTTTACGGCTCATACCGCAGCCATTATCACTGATCTCAATCAAGGCCTGACAGCCGCATCGACTGCCTTCGTGGGTCGTGACAAAATTATCATCAAGCTCAACTATTCAATAACTCGGCAATCCGGGCGGTCAACTGCTGCATCGTATAGGGTTTGTCGAGCAGCAGAATGGGGTCGATTTTTTTGAGTTCATCCCGATCGGTATAACCGGAGGTGTAGAGGATTTTGATCTTGGGATAAAGCTCCCTGATTTTATCAACCATCTCAAGACCATTGATCCCCGGCATGATGATATCGGTAAAAACCAGATCAGGGGGCACCGGTACACCATCAAGCAAGGCCAGGGCCTCTTCACCGCTGGCCGCTCCCATAACCTGGTAACCGACCAAATCAAGAGCTTCGACCGCGACTTTACGCAAAACATCTTCATCCTCTACGACTAAAAGGAACCCCTTACCAGTTGTCAGCTTTTGTTCACTCTTCAATTCCGGCAGCAAATTTTCATCCGCCGTCTTGAGCTCGGGCCAATAGATCGTAAAGAGAGCTCCCTGCAAACTGTTTTCGACCTCAATCAGGCCATGGTTCTGTTCAACAATACCATAGACGGTCGAAAGACCAAGCCCCGTACCATTGCCCTGGGCCTTGGTCGTAAAGAAGGGTTCAAAGATATGGTCAAAAAGCTCTTTTGCAATCCCCGGCCCACTATCTCTAACCTGGAGAGAGACATAGGAGCCGGCGACAAACTCGCCCCAACAGGCCAAAGGTCTTTTTTCAAGCGTGATTTTAGCAGTACTGACATCAATCCGACCCCCACCTGCCGCCCGCCCATCCTCTTTAACGGCATCGGCGGCATTGACCACAAGGTTGATAATAATCTGCTCGACCTGGCCGGGGTCAGCCAGGATCGGCGACAACTCCTCCTCAAGATTGGCAGTCAAAACAATATCTTCACCAATCAGGCGCTTGAGCATCTTCTCCATCTCCAAAACTTTGTCATTAAGCTGCAAGACGATTGGCCGAACCACCTGTTTTCGACTGAAGGCAAGAAGCTGACGGGTCAGGTTGGCGGCTCTTTGACCGGCCTGATGAATTTCATGGAGTTGACGACGCAGCGGATTGGGCTCTTTCAACTTCATCAAAGCCATCTCGCTGTAGCCGTTGATAATCGTCAGGAGATTATTGAAATCGTGAGCCACCCCCCCCGCCAAACGACCGACCGCCTCCATCTTCTGGGCCTGCTGATACTGTTCGGAAAGTTTTTTCCGTTCACTGATATCGAAACAAAAATGGGTTAGGGCGACAATTTTCCCCTGCGGGTCGAAAATCGGTGAAACCGAGACAATGAAAGTGCGTCCAATTTGCGCATGCATGATCTCGGCGCTTTGAGCTCGACCTTCAGCCAGCACCCGAGGCACCGGGCAGTCGGCACAAGGTTCTTTCTCGCCAAACAGATCATAACAGTGCAGGCCGACAACCTCATCAGACTCTTTACCCGCCAGAGCGGCGGCCGCACGATTGGCTTTCAAAATAGAAAAACCAGTTCCCAACAAAGTAATCGGCCCGGCCACTGCATCAAAAGTGGTATCCCAGGAACGCTCAGCTTCGCGGCAACGCTCCAAGGTACGCTGCAACTCTTGATCAAGATCAATGCAGGCTGCGGCACAACGAAAACAGCGCCAATGATTACCGGCGATAAGCAAGAGACCACCACCCCAGAGCAGCAAAACCGACAAATTCTGCCGGCTTTGCAACAAGAGACCGAGCCCGAACCAGACCACCAACAGGGAGCCGGTATAGATCCAGAGATTTTTATTTTTGTCAGCTTCTTTCTTCATTAGCTTCTTTCTTCTGCATACAACTTGGACACCATATCCAACTCCTCTTGCCGGTTGTTAACCTCGCCGTCGAGGCGGGCGTCTCTGACTTGATCAAGGATTCTCTTAAATTGGGGGCCGGGAGTCAAACCGGCCGCAATCAGATCGTTACCGTTAATTTCGATTTCAACAAACTGGAGTCGGGTAAGATAGTTGGAAAGCGCTTTTTTAA
>JAYEGS010000324.1:0-9174 GCA_034659215.1 Pseudomonadota bacterium
GGATGTTGTAATTATGGGAAAGAAGAATGTTCTTATCCAGTGCAAGCATACTGCAAATTGTAACTATGGCAGTACGGAACCCATGGTTCAGATTCATGGAGCTAAACCGGCCTATGAAGAGAAAACAGGTAAATCATTTTCAACTCTCATAGTCGCGATCAATGCCATGAAATTTTCCAAAAAAGTACGAGTAGCTGCAAATACATATAATGTAGAGCTTGTAGGTCAGAGAGATCTTGATAATTTGCTCAAACAGCACCACGTTACTCGCAAACAAATTCAAAGACGTTTGCTCTCAGCTAGACTGTTTGAGAATTAATTTTTTTAAGCCCATAGACGGAATAATCATCACTCAAGTTGTCAGGGTAGTTTTGGATGAAAAGTTGAGATTGACACAACACATCTCAAGTGAAATGCCGAATGCTTGGATTAGAGATGTTCTGCGAATCTCAAAGCATATTTTTAACTCTACATACTGCCAGAATATAAGAACAACCAGAGTGCAGACAGGAGATAACTACGCACATTGTTGTCCTCTTTGAAATTCATGAGGGTTGAACGTAATTTATCCTTCAATTTTCCTATAACTTCAATCCTCAGGGTAGATATTCATCCAGAGCACTGAGATACTGGAGATAGAGCAGCGGCGTCTGGGCCGCCAGACCGGCAATGCGGCCTAAGGCCGCTTCGGCCTGTTTCTTATAGTTACCAGCATCGGTTATTTCCGCTAAACGCAGAAGATTAAGAATCATTACCGAGTTACTACCGGGCAGGGCTCCGTCGTGCAATTCAAGGTTGCGGGCGATCAGTTTTTCGGCATCAACGGCGCTGTAAAAATAACGTTCGCCCTGATCATCCCAGAAAAACTGATTAACGGTTTTCATCAGGAGTCGGGCCCGCTCCAGAAAAGTGCTGTCGGCCCCGGCCGCATTAAGTTCGAGAAGACCCCAGATACAAAAGGCATAATCATCCAGAAAAGCTGGAATTGCAGCCTCTTCACCGGCCGACCAACGCCGCCACAAACGATCTCCATCCCGCTTTAAATGTTTATCAAGGGATTGAGCCGCAGTTTCAGCCAACTCCAGATATGCAGGTTCTTTAAAAACAACTGAGGCCCGGGCCAGGGCCGCTATCATCAGGCCATTCCAGGCCGTAATAACTTTTTTGTCAATAAACGGTGCCGGGCGCTGAGCCCGAGCCTGCAAAAGGCGCTCACGACTAGATGCAAGCTCCTGATCAAGTTCAGTGGGCACGTCTTCATTCGAAACCCGGTGCAACACACTGCTGCCTTCAATTTCAGGAAAATTACCTTTTTCACCAACCCCGTAATGACGACAGAAAAGTTCACCCTCAGACTGACCTAAAACGGTCTCAATCTGAGCCCGAGTCCAGACATAGAAAGCTCCCTCAACCCCATCGCTGTCAGCATCCTGGGCCGCATAGAAAGCTCCGTCGTCGCCGCGCAGTTCGCGCTCCAAATAACCGAAAATTGCGGCGACAACCTCGGCATAAAGAGGCTTTTCCGAAATTTGATAAGCTTCGGTATAGGCCAAAGCGATAGTAGCCTGGTCATAGAGCATCTTTTCGAAATGGGGCACTTGCCACTGGGCATCAACTGAATAACGATGAAAACCGCCACCCAAATGATCAAAAATCCCACCGAGCGCCATCTTGTCCAGGGTTTTCTCAACCATTTCAAGAGCGATATCGGAACCGCTGCGCTGATGCCAACGCAACAAAAAGAGGAGCTGGTGCGGAGTCGGAAATTTTGGAGCCGCGCCAAAACCGCCGTTTTCTTGATCAAAATTTTCCGACAGATGTTCGGCCGCATTGCCGAGCAAGTCAACCGCTAAAACCTCATCGACCGGACGGGCCTGTTGCATTGAGCGCAACAGCTTAACCACTTCATGACCATTCTTGAGCAAAGCTTGACGTTCTGTGTTCCAGCGGCCGGCCAAGTAGTTGAGAATCTCAATAAACCCCGGCATATTAAGACCGTGGCCGCCCTGTTTCGGAAAGTAGGTTCCGGCAAAAAAGGGAACTCCTTCCGGGGTGATAAAAACCGAAAGCGGCCAGCCCCCGGCCCCGGTAAAAAACTGACAGGCGAGCATATAGATCTGATCAAGGTCGGGACGCTCTTCACGATCAACCTTGACTGCGACAAAGTGCTCTTTTAAGAGAGCGGCAACCTCTTCATCGTCGAAGGATTCATGGGCCATAACATGGCACCAGTGACAAGTCGAGTAACCGATAGAGAGAAATAGCGGTTTATCTTCACGCCGGGCTTTCTCCAGGGCTTCCGGCCCCCAGGGATACCAATCCACCGGCTGTTCAGCATGCTGACGCAAATAGGCGCTCGACTCATTAATTAAACGATTAGCCATTAATAAAGTTCCTTCTCAGATTTTAAAAATTACGATAACTATTCTGCCGCAACTGTCGCGCCCCGGGCTCCGAGCTCACGATCCATCATAAAGAGACCGTGGCCCTGATCACCAACCATTTTCAATTTCTGCAAAACTGCGTCAACCGAAGCTTCCTCTTCGACCTGCTCGGTGACAAACCACTGGAGAAAGATATTGGTCGCGTGATCTTTTTCGGCAATCGCGATATCGACCAGGCTATTGATCAAAGCCGTCACCTTCTGTTCATGCTCCAACGTCGCGGCAAAAACTGCAACCGGATTCGTCCACTGGGTTTGAGGCGCCTCGATCGCACTCAACAAAACCCGACCGCCACGCTCATGGATAAAATCATAGATCTTCATACCATGAACCATCTCTTCCTGGGCCTGAGCCTTCATCCACTGAGAAAAACCGGGCAAATTGACCGACTCAAAATAGGATGACATCGACAAATAAAGGTAGGCCGAATAGATCTCGGCATTTACCTGTTCATTCAAAGCTTTTTCAACTCGTTCATTAATCATGATTTTCTCCTTTTTTATGGCCCGACGGCCAACTAATATACCTTTTCGAAAATGTCTATCATAGTCACGCCACAAACACAACTAAATTTATCATGATTAATTATTGACGATCCTTCTTATAAAGCCGCACATCCGGCGCCAGAGAGCAAAAAGGCTCAATCATTTTAAAAGAAGCCTGCCCATACCTGCCGACCTGGGGCAAGAGTTCTGCAAAAAAAGCGCCCGCATCGTTAATCTCAACCACGCCTCCGTGAGCTAAAAGCAATTTTTTAACCGGTAAACGAGCCATTCTTTTGAGGCTTGCCGTCATCAGCTCAGGGAAAAGCGTCGGAAAGGGTAAAACAATCTTTTCGCCAACCTTAATAACTAAATCACCGGCATAGAGAAGTTCCTCTTCCGAATGATAGAAAACCATGTCATAAAGGGTATGGCCCGGTGCCGCATAAGCCCGCCAGTCGGGGAAACCGGGCAAAGGCTGACCGTCAATGAGCCGGTAATCGGGCTTAAGCCGCCGAGGATACCAGGCCCGTTCCAACTTCCCGAACTGCTGACGGGCGGAATAGTGCCCCAGAAGGGTATCGAGAATATGCTGTCCTGCGCCGCGAAAACCCCGATACCACTGATCTATATCGACGTGCGCAGCAATCTTGGTCCCAAAACGACGCCGAAGCACAGGAGCGCCACCGGCATGATCGGGATGCATATGAGTAACCAGAGCCAGACTGATCTCAACCGGCGAGCACCCCATTTCACGACTCATATATTTTTCAATACGAACCGCATCATAACGCGAACCACCGTCAAGCAGCATAACCTGACCAAAATATTCGACCAAATAAAGGGTCGCAATATAACCCTTGATTTGATGTAAAGTGAATAGACGTTCATTCATGATGCCTATTCTACATCCTTGCGGCTAAATGTAAAGAAAAAAAAGAGGGGCTAAATAAGCCCCTCTTTTTTTTCTTTACTTATCATAAATTTTAATCGGTGCGATTTGTAATCTCAATAAGATGATAACCGAAATCAGTCTTTACCGGCCCGTGCACTTTGCCGACTTCGGCATTAAAAACCACGGTATCAAACTCCGGCACCATCTGGCCGGGTGAAAACTCACCCAAAGCACCACCCTGCTGCCCGGAAGGACATTTTGAATTAGCGGCCGCCACCTTGGCAAAATCTTCCCCGCCTTCAATCTGTGATTTAAGTTCCAGGCAACCCGCTTCAGTCTCCACCAAAATATGTCTTGCACTTGCTTTTGCCATGTTGATCTCCTTAGAAATTATTTGAGGGGTCTATTCTCGAACAGCCTCCCAAGTTTAAATGAAAAATCTTCACATAAGTTACGACAAAACTAAAAACCGCGCCGCAATACCACAGATAAACTGGAAATGTAAAGAAGAAGTCAGCTTACAATAATCATCGCAACCTGAAAAGGCAAGGCCTTGACAACAGAAGTCGGGCTAAGGTATGAAAGCGGCCGGTTTCCTCAAGCAATCTGCGAAAAAACATATAGGCAACTTTTCTATGCGCAAAACCATTTCCCAACGACTCCACAAAATTATCGGTCTTACGGCCCTCATTTTCTGCATCTGGATGGGGCTGAGCGGCGTCCTCTTAAACCACCCTCAACTCCTGAAAAAACAGTCTTTACCCAACCAGGTAATGCCGGCCAATTATCAATACCACAATTGGAATCGGATGAGCTGGCGCGATGCAGTTTTTTCCACTCATCATGACAATATTCTCTACGTCGGCGGCAAAGAGGGAGTCTGGCAGAGTCTGAATCAAGGAAAAAACTTCAAACCTTTAGTCACAGGTTTTCCCACCGCCGTATATGAACGAGACACATTTAGCCTGCTTCTTGCTACCGACAAAGAGCAAGAAACCCTTTATGCGGGCACAAAATCCGGCCTCTTTTTCCGGCAAAATGAGAGCTGGCATAAAGTCGACCACCCCGTACTTAAAGAGCAAGTGGTGGTTGACCTACTTCAGATTGACAACCGTATCCTGGCCTTTACCAGAAGTGCCGCTTATCAGGCTGATATCGATAACGGGCCGCCAATATTTACCCCTCTAACCTTGCCTCGCGATCTGAACGAGGCTCCAACCGTGCCGCTCTTCCGCTGGCTCTTAAAAATTCACGACGGCTCAATTTTTGGCCTTCCCGGCCGCCTCTTTGTTGATTTTCTCGGCCTGACACTCCTTTTCATCTGCCTCTCCGGAGTGCTTATCTGGTACGTCCCCTGGCGTAAACGCCGCCGCAAACCAACCTTCTTTTCGGGAAAAATCTTTGCCTTTAATTTTCGCTGGCACCTGAAACTCGGCATCGTCAGCTCCCTTTTCATTGCAATTATTGCTTTAAGTGGTGCCCTCGTCCGTCCCCCCCTTTTAATTGCGATTGTCCGCCTGACAATTCCCGCAAGCCTCATGCCCGGAACCGACCCTGACAATCCCTGGGCTGATCAAATCCAGCGAGCTGCCTACCTGAAGGAAAAAAAAGAACTCATCATAGCCAGCAAGCAAGGCCTCTATAGCGGCCCTCTCGACGGAACTACCCCTTTCACTAAAATTCCTGAGGCGCTACCGATCCACGGCATGGGAGCCATGGTTTTTGAGGCCCTTGATGACCACAAACTGCTCATCGGCTCATTCAGCGGACTCTACCTCTGGGACACCAGCCAACAAATAATTATGCAGTTCAAAAGTAAAGCCACGCGTAACAGCCCTGACTGGGGCAAGCCCCTAATGGTCACCGGAGCTGCCGTCAGACAGGGCCAAGCCCTGCTGGTTGCCGACTATAACGAAGGCCTCAAACCTTTGCGCCGCCGCCTGCAACTCCGCCTGCCCATGCCGGACGAAATCAGATCCCAAAGCCGCATCTCATTATGGAATGCCCTTTTTGAACTCCATAATGGACGCATCTTCGAACAATTCATCGGCCCCCTCTACTGGTTGATTATTCCGCTGGGCGGCATCTCTCTACTCATCATCCTCTTCAGCGGCTCCTTGAACTGGATTAGACGAAAACGCCGCCGGAAATAAAACCCGATTCAACACCTCCCGCAACTGGCTTATAGAATATGGTTTTGAGACAATACCCTTAAAACCATATTCAGTATAGTTCGCCATAATCGGGTCATCGGCATAGCCGCTGGAAACAATAGCTTTAACTTCAGGATCCAAAAGCAGAAGTTCTTTTATCGCCTCCTCCCCACCCATGCCGCCGGGAATGGTTAGGTCCATAATCACAACATCGAACGGACTTCCTAAAACCCGTGCCTGCCGATAGATCTCAATGGCCAGCTGGCCGCCTTCCGCCGTTTCAACCTCATATCCGAGACCTTCCAACAACTGTGAAACCACCTCGCGAATGATCTCCTCGTCATCCATGACAAGAACTCTGGCACTTTGACCCGGAGAGGATGATCCGGCCGAGACCAACTCGGTTTGAGGTAACTGCAATACCTCCGATGCGGGTAGATAAAGTGTGAAAACCGTCCCCCGCCCAAGTTTGGAGTCGACACCTATGTGGCCACCATGTCGGCTGACAATTGAATAGACGGTTGCCAATCCCAAACCACTGCCCGCCTGCTTGGTCGTAAAATAGGGATCAAATATTCGCTCAAGATGTTTTTGCTCAATGCCGCCACCTTCATCCCGCACCGTAACTTTGATATATTCCCCAGCCTTGAGCTCGGCAAAAGTTTTATCATAAAACTCCTCATTCTCCAGAGTGATATAGAGGTGTCCACCATCAGGCATTGCCTGCTTGGCATTGATCGTCAGATTGGAAAAAAGCTGTTGTATCTGCCCCTTATCCACATCCGCTAACCAGAGATTGGGGGACTGTTCAAAAACCGGTTTAACCTTACTGCCTGAAAGATCAAAACGAACAACCTCTTCGACCAGCGTGCCCAACGTAACATCCTCTTTGACGGGCTCGCCGCCCTTAGCAAAGGTGAGTAACTGCGTGGTCAGCCGGGCGGCCCGATTCATGGACTTTTCCGCCTCCTCAAGAGTCTTGAAACTTGGGTGCTCTTTGGTCATCCTCTCTTTGGCAAGCGAAATATTTCCGAACAACCCCATAAGAATATTGTTGAAATCATGGGCAATACCGCCCGCCAACGTGCCGACACTTTTGAGTTTTTCCATTTTTTGCAGATCTTCTTCGATCCTCTTCTGTTTGCTGATATCTTTGACAAACTCGACCACACCAGTTATTTCACCACTTGCAGCATCTTTAATCGGATAGCTGGAAAGCTCAAGCCACTTCACCTCATCAAACCCCGCAGGACCAGGTACGATATCTATTTCCGTCCGACCGGTTTCAAAACTACGCAGGGTCGGACAGGGATCACACGGCTGATCGGCATTACGATAACAGGCAAAGCATCTCTTCCCTTCCAGAGGAAGGTTTGCAGCATACCACCTTTTCATAACTCCATTCGCATGACGGATGGTGAGATCCGGATTCATAACACTGATACCATCCTGGATACTTTCGAAGACGCTGTTCAAAAATTGTTCGCTCTGCCGCAGCCGCTCCCTTTCATCCAAAAGTTCGTGCCAAGCATAAACCTTGTCCTGAAGCATCCGGTTGGCATCTTGCGCCATCTGATCAAGTTCAACAAATTGAACTTTGTCCCGATCAATGGCCGCACTAGAATCAGCCGCCCGGTTAAAAAATGAGATAAAAAGATCGAAATCGTTTATCAATTTACGGTTCAAACGTCTGAGAAAAAAGAGAAAAAGAGCGACTACGGCAATGACAATGAGAGCAAAAGAGAACATTTTCGTTTTAATCTGACTGTTTAATTCGCTGTGCATCAAGGCAATTTCCGTTTCTACATCATCAAGATAGACACCGGCGCCAACCAGCCATTGCAGATCTGGGAGACCATAGATATAAGAGGTTTTTGGTGATTCCTGATTGGAGTTATTAAGCTTGGCCCATGAATAATAGATATAGTCACCTTCGGGTTTTAAGGCAGCATTGTACTCTTTGTCAAAAATCGCTTTCATCTTTTCCGAGTTCTTATTTGATCCCTGCCAAAGTTTTTGGGTTCCGCTAACGCGCTTTCCATTTGAAACCAGAGCATCCCCATTTAAACGGTTGACAAAAAGATATCCCTCTTTACCGAACCGCACCCGACTGATAATCGACAACAGGTTGTCTTTGATTTGAGCTTCAACATCATCAACATACAAACCGGTGCCGATAAACCAATCAAAAGGCTCAACTCGTTTGACAAAAGAGATCTTTTTAAAGTCATTGCCTTCCACGCCTGGTTTTGTCCAATAGTATTCATAAAACCCTTCATCGGCTTGCCGCACTATTTCAATCATATCTTTAACGACATATTGACCATGCGTATCCTGCACATCCAATAAATTCACTCCTTCGACTTCAGGTTTATCGGCAAAAAGTAGATTAAAACCATCCTGGCTATTGGCAAAATAGTAGCCGCTGCCCTCGGCAAAACGAATGGGCCGTAAAGCATCGATAATCGTCTGCTTAATCTCAGCCTTGCTTTTGACGGCTCTATTCTGCTGATAAATATGCTGGGCAATAGCATACGCCTCATAAATCCGAGATTTAATCTTCTCCTTTGTAACCACCTCACTTTGCTCTTTTTCATAGTTGATCATAGAAACAACTCGATCAACCTCCTGCTTGACCATCTCTTGCCGGCGAACGATATAATCTGCCCGAATCTGTTCCGCCCGAACATTAAAATCCCGGTAGGAGACGGTAACATCACAAACAATAATACTACCGCCAACCGCAATCAGGAAAATAATCCCCCACAATTGAATAAATTTGATAAAACTGGCTCTTTTTTTCATGTTACTTTCCCAACTTATCACTATGCGAAAAAATTGCTCGTCTCAGACAACTCCTAGAAATATGGCACTCTGGCAACTCTAATTACAATTCCCTACTCTTTTGCGCATATATGCTCTGCGGTTGGATGTCAAGAGAAATACCGCTTCCGATTAGCAGGGCAAAAGGAACAATTCTTGCTATTTGCACTTACAAAAAGCCAATACAATAGATTTCTGCATCTAATTGCATCTAATTGGGGTCAGAGTAACATCTAATTGAACATCTAATTGGGTAGAGTAGAGAGCAGGCTAATTCTGCCTTAGTCCCGGCCTATCTGTTGCCGCCCCTTTCGTCTGACGGTGCCTCAATAGCCGTGACATAACTGACTTCGCCTGCCCTCCCTCATCAAACCGTG
>JAYEGS010000325.1:0-1748 GCA_034659215.1 Pseudomonadota bacterium
ATTCTCTCTTTTGATCCGGAAAATGCCGATATCTCCCTGGCTCCGGGTCGCACCAGTGAGTGGGTCAAACGCAGTGATATCTACGGTGGTTTTTCCCGGCAAGGTTTGACTCTGCAGTTTCAATATCTCGATCATAATGATGGAGGTTATTTTAACCCCAGTAAATCCTTGAGTGATGAGACCGAGATGGAGCGCAACTATTTTTGGAGCGAACTCTCCTGGCAGGGTTCATTTCTTGATGGTGCCCTTCATATCAGACCAAAAATCAGTTATGATCGTCATGATCTGGATACCAAGATCGGTTTAAGGCCGCCCGGTTACATTGATGGTCGCGGGGTGGTTTTTTCGGACGGGAAAATCGGTATCCAGAAAGGTTGTCTCGAAGCTTTTACGGCGGCCTTACAGCTTGACTGGCAGGTTGCCGACGACCATCTTTTGAGTTTAGGGGGCGAATGCCGTTACACGAGTCTCAATAAGGTTCGTTATCATGCCAACTTTGATCCCGACCCGTTGTCGGAAATTACCGATGTCAGTGACTACTATAACTGGATGGATCCCGCCCGGCGAAAATTTTACTCAATTTATGCTCAGGATCAATGGACGATTAATCAACGACTTTTTTTGGTTGCCGGGGCTCGCTTTGATCATTATGACGATTTCGGTTCAGAATTTTCACCACGTCTGGCCTTGGTCTATCAACCTCTTACATCGGTGCGCTTTAAAGCCGGTTACGGCGAATCCTTCACTGCGCCCTCTTTTCGCAACCTCTATAAACAGCAACATGGCGGTCCTTTTCTCGGCAACCCTGATCTTGGGGCCGAGACCGGACGTTGTTATGAATTTGATTGTGAGATTGAATTTGGTCGTGATCTCGATCTGACCCTGGCTCTCTATCACAATGAATTTGATGATCTGATCAAGGAGGTTCCCAATCCCGATAAACCCACCAGCAGAATTTTTGTCAATCTTGACGGCTTATCGACAACCGGGGCTGAGCTTGGTCTGCTTTACCGGTTTACCCGCTTACTTGAGGGGGGGGACGTTCGTTTTAACCTTGCCTATAGTTATAGTAGGGATGATGACGATGATGCCCTGCCCGGGGTCTCCGAGTGGCTCTCCTTTGCCGGGGTTAACCTGAGGCTGTTGCCCGGAGTCAACCTTAATCTTACCTGCCAATATGTCGGGAGTACGGAAAAGGTATCAATCTGTGATCGAGGTGGTTTTGACGACTATTTTCTTACGGATGTTACATTAAAGGCTGAAAACATCTCCTTTCTCCCCGCAGGTTTAGAGATTTTTGCCGTTGTCCATAATCTTTTTTCCGAAGACTATGCCTATGCTTGTATCAGCGGCGGTTTGCCGGATGGCTATACGCGACCCGGGGCTAGTTTTGAGATCGGCTGCCATATGGAATTTTGACAAATAGGATGAAGCTGTTGCAAAAAACATCCGGAATCTTTTTGCCTGTTTGTCAGGTAATGTTTATCCTGACGCTGGGGATGGGCACTTTCCAGCCTGAGAGCGTTGCTGCGGTTTCCAGAGTCCGGGCCGCAGTGATTTTTCAGGAGAAGCTTTCTCAGCATCAGCAGGTTGTTGATCTGTTGCAGGCTGGTTTCAAGGATGTCGCAGAAATTGATTTGCTGCTTTTGCCTATTAACGGCGAACTCTCTCAAACCCAGTTGGTGCAATTGTCGGTCTCGGACTATCTGGTTGCGATCGGCAGTCGAGCCCTGGCTTTGGCTCTGGAT
>JAYEGS010000326.1:0-1742 GCA_034659215.1 Pseudomonadota bacterium
CTTTCTTAAATTTCCCGGCGTCGATACCCTACTGAGTCCGGAGATGAAATCGACCGGCGAGGTCATGGGGATTGATCTCGATTTTCCCTTAGCTTTCGCTAAAGCCCAGGAGGCGGCCGGTAACCCGCTGCCGCAAGCCGGGGCCGTATTTTTGAGTATGAGTGATAAAACCGGTCTCAAAAGTATCGTTGAACCGCTGGCTGCTGCGGGTTTCAGTTTTGTTGCTACGACCGGTACTGCACAAGCCCTGAATGAATTGGGGATTGAGAATCGGATGATCAAAAAACAGAAAGAGGGTCGTCCCAATGCCATCGATCTGGTGCTTAATGGTGAGATCGACATGGTTATCAACCTGCCCGGCGATGCCCGTTCGCGTGAAGATTCTCTCTATATCAGACGGGTCGCTCTGGATAATGCGATACCCTATTTCACCACTTTCCCCGGAGCCCAAGCCGCCGCGTCTGCAATCGCCGCTTTAAGTATCAGGGAAGTCAACCTGCAATCGATCCAGGATTATCTTAAATAGTTACGATTTTTTTAACCTTAACGGAGTTTGTTTTAATGTGTAGTATGGCCAAAGTACCGTTCACACCGGACGGCTACAAAAAACTTAAAGAAGAACTTAATCAATTAAAAACAGTTGAACGCCAACAGATCATTCGTGATATCTCTGAGGCTCGTGATCATGGCGATTTAAGTGAAAATGCCGAATATGATGCCGCCAAAAACCGCCAGTCATTCGTAGAAGGCCGGATCAACTATCTCGGAGACCGGCTGACCCGGGCCGAGGTTATCGACCCGACCCAACACGCTAATCTCGATCAGGTGGTCTTCGGGGTGTTTGTTACACTTGCCGATGAAGATAGCGGTGAAGAGATAACCTATCAGTTGGTTGGAGAAGATGAGGCCGATGTCGAACAGGGCCGCCTCTCAATCGCCGCCCCTCTGGCCCGGGCTCTGCTCGGTAAAGAGATCGATGACGATATCTCTCTGCAGCTCCCGGCGGGCCAGAAGGAGTACGTTATTCTCGATATCAGTGCAACCGCGTCCTGATCTGTTTTCTTAGATCCACCTGCTGT
The DNA here is from genome assembly GCA_034659215.1 of Pseudomonadota bacterium. Taxonomy (GTDB): domain Bacteria; phylum Desulfobacterota; class Anaeroferrophillalia; order Anaeroferrophillales; family Tharpellaceae; genus Tharpella. The sequence continues at coordinate 1,080 of JAYEGS010000326.1, forward strand.
GAAAACACGCAACCTTAAACTGACAATTGCCTACGACGGCACCGATTACCATGGCTGGCAGAATCAGCCTAATGGGATGACGGTCCAAGAGCAGTTGGAGACCGCAGCCCGGCGTTTTGCCGGGGTGCACAACCCGATAGATGGCTCTGGCCGTACCGATGCCGGGGTTCACGCCTGGGGCCAGGTTGCTTCCTGGGCTTACGCCGGAAAACTTCCCGAAGATCGCATCCAATCCGCCTTTAATGGTCTCTTGCCCCCCGACATCACGGTGCGCCGGGTCGAGGCCGTGGCCCCCGTTTTTCATGCCCGTAAATCATCTCGGGCCAAAACCTATCTCTATATAATCGACAACTCTCCTTGTGCCAATCCCATGCTCCGTCGTTATGCCTGGCACATTCGCAAACCTTTAAACCTCGACGCCCTGAATCAGGCCGCAACTTTTCTCGTCGGCCACCACGATTTTCTCTCATTCAAAGCCGTCGACGGCAAAACCTCCACCAGCCAACGCACCATCCTCCAAGCCCGCTGGTGTAAACATGGCTCCTATCTTTTCTTCTTTGTCAAAGGTAACGGCTTTCTGAAAAACATGGTGCGCATCATCGTTGGCACCTTGCTCGATGTCGGCCGCGGAAAAAATCCCCCCGCCAAGATTCAATCCATCAT
>JAYEGS010000327.1:0-9118 GCA_034659215.1 Pseudomonadota bacterium
CACGCATCAAATCATCCCACGTAGCATTATCCGGCAACTGATCAATCAGTCTATAGGCATCTTCTTTTATGACTGTAGCGGGCATGCATGTACTCCTCATTACCACTTCACAACTAGTTACCAAAAAGACGCAAATGAATAAACTTCGACCACCATGAATCGGGATCAGCTCCGGTTGCCAAAGTTTTGGCTTTCGGTGCCGCATGGGCGGTTGCGTGAGCTGAGGCCGCCTGCGTCAGCGCCGGAGAGGCCCCTTTTGCCTGCGGAATCGGCGGATGCATAATAACTACCGGTTCGGAGCAACGCTGATAACATGGCTGCGGGCAGGAACGACTCGGCTGAAAAACTTTAGGCGTACTCCCGGCAATCTCTTGCGCAAGTTTTTTCTCTTCACCGCCAAGCTCATCGATAAGCCCCTGAACCTTAACCACCAACTCCTGGTTATCAGCCATAAAGCCCTGTACATTCTGAAGGTTTTTAACCGACTTTTTGACCTGAACCAAGCGCCGCTTAAGACTTAATACAACCAGTTCATCTTCCAAAGCCAGAACCCGATTGCCCAACGCCTTCTCCCCCTCTTGCAGGGCTGCAAACTGACGATCAAGATCAACAATCTGTTTGTTCAGCTTTTGATTATTAAGAAACACCGAGATCACGGCCAACACCAGCAAACCGGCAATAATTATGGCAACAAAGGAAAAAGCTTTACCATTCTGCTTTTTTGGGCCCCCTTTTTGCGAAACGGTACCGCTATTTTCTACTTTTTTATCAGCTTTTACTTCACTCACAAGTCCTCTCCTGAAAATCTATTGCTAAAGTTAATTAGTAAAGACGTTGATTATAACCTTTCTTAGCTCTTCGGTCAAGCCTGAGATTTTATTTTTCCAGACCCTTCAGGAGATCAAGAATCTCTTGAGTCTTGCTCTCCATAAGCTCCTGATCACCTCGGCTCTCAACATTGAGACGGAGCAGAGGCTCGGTATTTGACGAACGCAGATTAAAACGCCAATCCGCAAATTCAAGACTCAAACCATCAATCCGGTAACGCTCTTTGACCTCTTCCCGTTTCCTGAAATATTTTTCAATCATAGAGATTGCGGCTTGCGGGTCATCGAGACGAAGGTTAATCTCGCCGCTGACCGGAAAACGCCGGATTCTCTCATCCACCAGCTCCGAGAGAGGACGGCCGCTTTTTGAAATCAGCTCCAGGACTAAAAGCCAGGGGATCATGCCGGAATCGCAATAGGAAAAGTCTCTGAAATAATGATGGGCACTCATTTCGCCGCCATAAAGAGCATCAAGTTCACGCATCCGGTCTTTAATAAAAGCGTGGCCGGTCTTCGAAACATGAGCCTGACCCCGGTTTTCAGAAACCAGCTCAATCGTATTCCAGGTGAGTCGCGGATCATGAACAATAGCTGAACCGAGATGATTAGAGAGCAGATTTTCCGCCAGGAGCCCGACGATATAATAGCCCTCGATAAAACGTCCATGCTCATCAAAAAAGAAGCAGCGGTCAAAATCGCCATCCCAGGCGAGACCGACATCAGCCTGATGTTCAATCACAGCCTGGCTCGTTAACGAACGATTTTCGGGCAATAAAGGGTTGGGGATCCCTTGCGGAAAGCTGCCATCGGGCTCATTCAGCAATTTTATCAAAGTAAAAGGGAGGTAAGCTTCCAGTTCATCAATCACAACTCCGGCGCAACCGTTTCCGGCATTGACCACAATCTTTAGGGGTTTAAGACAATCTAAGTCGACATAGCCCAGGAGATGTTTAATATAGGCGGGACGAAAATCTAAAGGGGTAACCCGACCAAAGCTCAAAGAGTCAGGAAATTGACCCGCTTTAACCAACTCTTCGATCTGGGGCAGACCATAATCTCCGCTTAAGGGTCGTGATTCATGGCGCACCAGTTTCATTCCATTATAGTCGCCGGGGTTATGACTGGCGGTCACCATAATGCCACCGTCGAGACGGTAGTTAAAGGTCGCAAAATAGATCTCTTCGGTACCGCAGAGACCAAGATCAAGGACATCGGCCCCGCCGTCATTAAGCCCGCGGCTAAGGGCTGTGGCCAAAGCCTGACTTGAGGGACGCACATCGCGGCCGACGGCAACTTTTTTCGGCTTTATAAAGGCGGCAAAAGCTCGGCCCAGACGATAAGCCAACTCTTCATTAAGTTCATCTGGAACCCGACCGCGAATGTCGTAGGCCTTAAAACAAGCAGTAGAGATCGTTTTTTCAGCCATCTATTGATTAACTCCTTTAAGATAACTTTCGTAGGCGGCCTGAATGCCCTCTTCCAACGTAAATTTCGGTTTCCAACCAAGCCCGGTTAAGCGTGAAACATCAAGCAATTTTTTCGGCATTCCATCAGGCTTGGAGACATCAAAAGCGGTCTCACCGCTATAGCCGACCACCCGCCGGACAATTTCAGCCAGTTCGCGAATGGTCTGATCAATCCCGGTACCAATATTAAGCAATTTGGTAGATTGATAATTATGCATAACAAAAAGCAGAGCCTCGGCCAAGTCGTCGACAAAAAGAAATTCCCGCATCGGCTTACCGGTACCCCAAAGCTCTACGGTAGCCGAAGCATCTCCTGAAACCGACAACCGTTTGTCAGCCGCCCCGCCACCACTTAAACGATGACCATTATAAGCGGCAATCCGCATAAGGTTTACATAAAAATCATTGGGGATCGGACCGTAAGTTTGCGCATCTGCGGCCAGAGCCGCATCATCGCCTGCCGCCGCCAGTTTGGCGAGATGGAATTTACGAATCAGCGCCGGCATCGCATGGGAACTTAATAGGTCGTAGTTATCAAAAGGCCCGTAGAGGTTGGTCGGCATCACCGGAACAAAATTGGTCTGATATTGACGATTAAAAGCGTGACACATCTCAATACCGGCAATTTTGGCCACGGCATAGGCCGAGTTGGTCGGCTCTAAGGGGCCGGAGAGCAGATACTCCTCGCGCATCGGCTGCGGCGCCATCCGGGGATAAATACAAGAGCTCCCCAGAAAGAGAAGTTTCCGTACTTTGTGTTCAGAGGCCGCCCGCAAGAGATTATTCTGAATCATGAGATTATCGTAGATAAAATCGGCCGGCCGGGTATCGTTGGCATGAATCCCACCAACCTTGGCGGCCGCGAGAAAAACATAATCCGGTTTCTGGGTAGCAAAAAAATCATCAACCGCCCCTTTCTCGATTAAATCCAATTCAGAACGTGAACGTAAAAGCAAGTTTTCATAACCCGCTTTTTGCAAACAGCGAACAATTGCCGACCCGACTAACCCGCGATGACCGGCAATATAAATTTTGTCACTCTTTTTCATAAAAAAATCCTTTGTAACTATTCAGCTAACCCGCAAATTCAGGGGATTTAATTGCAATCCAGCACTTCCCGCACCTTAACCGCCAAATCCTGCCTCGTAAACGGCTTCTGGATAAAATTGACACCTGCGTCCAGAATTCCGCGCCGGGCGATCACATTGGCCGTATAGCCGGACATGAACAAACTCTTTAAGTCCGCGTGATAGATGAGCAGTTTTTTGACCAGATCGAGACCGTTCATTTCGGGCAACACCACATCACTCAAAAGCAGATGAATCTCGCCGGAGTAGGCCTCAACCAGACGCAGAGCCTCATCCGGCGTGGAGGCAACCAGAACGGTGTAGCCCAAATGTTCGAGAATCCTCTTAGTCATGTCCAAAATCGCCAACTCGTCCTCGACCAAGAGAATGGTTTCGTGACCGCCGACAGCCGGTTTCACTAATCCTGCCTGCGGCATCGACTCGGCAGCGCCCGCGTGCCGGGCAAGATATATCCTGAAAGTCGTCCCTTCACCCGGTTCACTGTAAACATTGATAAAACCGTTATTCTGTTTGACGATACCGTAAACCGTAGAGAGCCCGAGACCGGTGCCCTGCCCTTCACCCTTGGTCGTAAAAAAGGGCTCGAAAAGATTATTCTGAGTCTTCTTGTCCATGCCGCAGCCATCGTCACTGACCGCCAGCAGAACATATTCTCCCAGGGTAAACCCGACATGGTCGGCGCAGTATTCCTCATCAAAAACGACATTTCCCGTTTCAATAGTCATCTTGCCCACACCCGCGATGGCGTCCCGGGCGTTGACGCTGAGGTTAGCCAGGATCTGATCGATCTGGGCCGGATCGACCTTGACCGACCAGATATCCGCACCGGGCAACCATGCAAGATCAATATCCTCGCCGATAAGTCGGCCCAGCATTTTGAGCATCCCGGCCACGGTTTCGTTCAAGTCGATCACTTTGGGCACGATGATCTGCTTGCGGGCAAAGGCCAATAGTTGCCGGGTGAGATCAGCGGAACGTTCGGCCGCCTTGCAGATCTCCTGGAGATCGTCAAAAAGGGGGTGACCAGGCTCCACCTCACCCAAAGCAAGTTCGGCATAACCGAGAATCACGCCGAGCATGTTATTGAAATCGTGGGCGACGCCGCCGGCCAGTCGCCCCACAGCCTCCATCTTCTGCGCCTGAGTCAACTGCGTCCGGAGTTTATCACGTTCCACCTCGGCCCGTTTGCGCTCGGTGATATTGTGAGCAATACCCTCAACATGAGTGACCTCGCCAAATTTATCAAAAGCGGGAAACTCCTTGACCTCCAACCAATGCAGCGAACCATCCTTGGCCTCTATCTCGACCTCATAGGGTGGTTGCTCCTCACCTTTGATACTTAATTCAGTATGGCGCACAACCTCCTTATTGGCTGGATTGTCGGTCAGGTATTCGGAGTAGTGGACGAGAAACTCTGCCGGTTTGTAACCGAGCACGATCTCTATCGATGGGCTGATATAGTTGAAAACTCCTTTAGTGTCATGCGTGTAGAAGAAGTAGTACTCTTGCACCGACTCCACCAAATGGCGGTATTTCGCCTCACTCGCTTTCAACGCCTCCCGCTCCCGCTCCAGCTCCCGGATCTTTTTGTCGAGCTTGCGGCCGACCGATTGCTGGTACATATCGCTAATTTCACCATTTTCTTTTTGCGCTTCCGGCCCCGGCCCAACCGGCAACTCGGCCCGGCTAAAGTCCGCCAAAACCTCCTTAATGATCGCCATGAGCACTTTTGGCTCCTGCGGCTTGATAATAAAGCGGGAGGCCCCCAAAGCTGAGGCCAACTCCTGGTCCTGATGTTCGGTGTAGGTGGCGGTATAGAAGATAAAAGGAATTTTTTGTAGTTCAGGATCGGCCTTAACCCGACGACAGAACTCAAAACCATCCATCTCCGGCATCATGATATCAGAGATAATGAGATCGGGCGGATCGGCCTGAGCCAGGCGCAAAGCTTCAAGACCGTTGGCTCCGCTAACCGCCATATGGCCCATACTGGTAATCACCATCTCCAACATAACCAGAGAGTCTTCCATGTCTTCAGCTATAAGAATCTTCATATTTTCTCTCCCAGAATCGCCCTGATCTGACTGATCACCCGCATTGGATCAATCGGTTTCTCAATATAGCCGTCACAACCGGCAGCCAACAATTTTTCCCGGTCTCCCGCCATCGCATAGGAGGTCATGGCGATAATCGGGATTTGGGCAACATCCTCGTCCAGAGCACGAATCCTTTTCAAGACCTCAGTACCGTCAATATCGGGCAGTTGGATATCCAGTAAAACAAAGTCCGCTTCCAGCTCCAGCGCCAACTCCACCCCTTTGCGACCGGTATCGGCCCAGATAGATTCGTAACCGGCATTTTTTAAGAGCATCGTGATCAGCACCATATTGTCTTCATTGTCTTCAACGACCAGTGCGGTCTCCTTTTTTTCAGCTGACATGACCATCCTCCTGCATCACGGTTGCAACATCTAAAGGTATTCTTAAAGCAAAAGTGCTGCCTTCATTGAGACAACTCTCGACTGAAACACGACCCTGCAAAAGTTCTTCGGTGATCTTCTTGGTCAGGTAGAGCCCGAGCCCGGTGCCTCCGGCTTTGACCCGCAGGTGGGTATCCAGACGTTCAAAAGCCTCGAACAGTTTCGGCATATCCTCATCGGCAATACCGATCCCGGTATCACTCACCCGAAGTTCTACCATATCCTCTATTACTGAAACTGTCAAACTAACCTTTCCGGTCTCACTGAATTTCACCGCATTACTTAAATAGTTGAGCAGACACTGCAACAAACGCTTACGGTCGCTATTCATCCGGGGCCAGGTATCTTCATTAAATTCGAGCTCCAACCCTTTGGCGTCGGCCTGCGGGCGAATCGTCTCGATCGCCTCCTCAACAACCTCTTTGAGCGAAAAAGGTTCGTAAAAAACATCAACCCGCCCCGCCTCGATCTTGGAGATATCGATAACATCGGAAATCAATCCCAGCAAGTGGTTGCCGGAACGATAAATACGCTCCATACTGTCTCTCTGTTTATCGTTCAACTCCCCGGCCACCCCCTGGAGCAACAATCCACTAAAACCAATAATAGAGTTGAGCGGGGTGCGCAGCTCATGTGACATGGAGGCGATAAACATCGATTTGAGTTTGTCCATATCCTGAAGGCTTTTATTAGCCTCCTCAAGATCGAAAGTGCGCTCCGCCACCTTCTCCTCAAGTTCGTCATGGGCCTGCTGCAACTTCGCCTCGTCTCGTGCGGATTGCTGCAACCGCTCTTCCAGGCGGGAAGCACGAATTACAAAGAGAAAAATCAGGGTTGCCAGAACCACTATACTCAACATCCATGACCAATACTGGCTTAAGACATCAGCAAACGTTACCTTGCCGTAGTCCTCATAAGGAGAAAGGCGGAGCTCCATCAAACATTCATGCACCGGCCGATAATTCTGCGGAATAGTCCATCCGGCGCATCTGGCGGTTTGGGCCGCCAGACTATTCGCAGGCATCTGCACCAAAGCGACTGCAACCTCTTCCGCAAGCACGTCGGAGGTATGAAAGGCTTTGGCAAAAGGCCACTCCGGATAATGTGACGTCGAATGCAGAAAGCGGACTTCTCCTGTGCAATTCTCATGCGGGTTAAGTACTTTGAAATCAGCCAAGCGGATATTGCCCTCAAGCACCATCCGCTCTAACGTATCGCTGCGCACACTCCCGGCATCAACATATCCGTCACGAACCGCATAGACAACTGCATCATGCGATCCCCCAAAACGGAGGTCGGCAAAATCGCGGCGAGGATCAACTCCATGTTTCTTTAGTTCATACCATGCCATATGCCAACCACCGAGGGATAGTTCGTCAACCGCCATGAAGCTCTTTTTTTTCAAATCCTGCAGGTTTCGGATCTCCTCCCGATCAGCCTTGCAAAAAATAACCCCGGCAAAGACCTTGTGCGCCGTGCCATCGGTATGTAGATTTTTCAAAGTAGCAATTCGCCGGGCACCGAACCGGATCTCCATACCCACGTAAAAAGAGGAATTTGCCAGGATAAATTCCACCTCACTGCCCTCAACAGCCTGGTTAATCTCATCAAACCCAAGCGGAATAATCGAAAATGAGCGCCCCGGAATTTGTCTGGTGAGATACTCCGCTGTCGGCCCCCACTTTTCGAAACAGTGCGCGCTCCCACGCTTGGCCAGGACCCCGATACGAACTTGCTCATCGACCTTTTCCGCAGCAAAAACAGCAGTCCCCAAAAAAACAAAGAAGAGACAACCCACTATCCAAGTAGCTGCCAAAATCAACCCACATTTTTTCACATCCAATGATCGCTTCGGATCTTGCGGGGCCGGTATCATATGTATGCTGCTCCTCGATAATTTAGCTGCTGTGTACGGGGCTAAACACCTTCATTACGGATCAAAAAACAATTTTCACAATTGTTGTGGTTGCATATTAGTCAACATAACCGATCTATATCTTTTCTGCAACCATTCCCACACCTGAAATAGTTACAAAAAATGTAACTATTCAGCTTGGAGGGCGTTCAGGCGGTTTCCCGGAACGTCTCGTAAAATTTCGTCGTTTTTCCCAGCGAATGGAGCGCCCGAAATTGAAGCTGTTTGAGCGAGGCACGAGCGAGTTCTTCAATTTCAGCGTAATGAGCGTTGGAAAAACAGAAATTTTACTTAGGAAGTGGAGGGAAACCGCCTGAACGCCCGGTGGCGGTTTCAATCTCTACAGGACGCTGAATAGTTACAAAAAATTTGTTAATTTTTTTGAAATTTTGCCGAAGAAAGAAGAAGGGAGTAGAGCTGGATTTGATGTCAAATGTATGCTATGTTGAGAGAGGAGTCAGGTAAATTTTTAGATTTTATAAATATCCATCCAAAAACAAAAAAGGCGCCCTTAAAAAGGACGCCTTAGGCTTGATAATGCTGGTGCCGGGGGACGGAATCGAACCGCCGACACGGGGATTTTCAGTCCCCTGCTCTACCGACTGAGCTACCCCGGCTAACCAAGCGACGGCCTAGATAACTGAAAGAGCGATACTTGTCAAGAGGATTTTTTAACAAAGGAGAAATAAACTATGGTCAACAGCCTTAATACATCCTTAAACGCCATCCAAAGCCATTTTATCCGGCTTCAAGCCAGCGCCGACAATATCGCCAATCTCAATACCGACGGCTACAAAGGAAAGCGCGTAATCATTAACCAGGATCCGACCGGAACCCCAACGGCAACCATCAGTACCGACACAAATCCCGGGCCCTCACGCATGGAACTAAACCAGAAGGGTGAGTTGGTTGAAGTGGAGATGTCCAACGTCGATCTGGCCACCGAATACGTCAAAACCATGGAGTCCACCCAAGCCATCAAGGCCAACCTTAAAGCCGCTCAAACTACCGATGAATTATTAGGCGAGATCATCAACACTTTAGCTTAGATCAACTTGCGGCTTGTAGACGGTAGATCCGTTTGCCCGAAGGCAGATGGCCGACGGCGACACAAAATATAGCACCACCTCTTTGCAAATAGTCTAAGAGATTAGCCCGCTCCCTCTCCAAGATATCGAGCAGAGCCTCAGGATTGTCCCGCAATTCATCGGTAAAGGCGATCACCACCCCCCGAGTTTCCGAAAAACTCTGGTCAGGCCCGACCAAGGCATGACTTACGGCGTAAGCGATCGAGTCTCTTATGACCCCGTGAAAATCATAGCCACCCTGAAAATTAACCTCAA
>JAYEGS010000328.1:0-9115 GCA_034659215.1 Pseudomonadota bacterium
AGAGTTTAGCAAGAACAAAAAAGTGGGGTAGGAATCAAAACGATTCCTACCCCACTTTTTTTGCGGCTTGACATCTTATCTAAGTTGAAGGTATGAACGAGATCATTAATCCCTAACCCCCTTAAAAAACATGCGTTCATTTTTCAAATTTATCTCCACTATTTTCCGTTACCTCTGGCGCATTTTAAGTTTTAGCCGAGCGGTGGTCGCCAACCTGCTTTTTATCCTCTTGATCATTATCATTGCCGCAAGCTGGCGAGGGCATGAGGTTGAGAAGTTACCAGCCCGGGCTGCCCTCCAGCTTAAGCCGGTGGGGACAATCAGCGAAGCGGCGCCGCTGACCGATCCTTGGCGCAAACTCCTGCGCCAGGAACTTGAAGAGTTGCAAGAGAGTTCGCTCCAGGATATTCTTGATGTCATCGAAACCGCGACCGACGACCCTCGCATCCCTTTACTGGTTCTTGATTCAAGCCGGATTGAGCATATCAGCTTAAGCCAGATCATGACTATCGGCAAAGCCCTGGAGCAATTTAAAGCCAGCGGGAAAAAGGTTATTGCGACCGGTGACCATTTCTCACAAAGCCACTATCTCCTGGCCGGCTTTGCCGATGAAATCATTCTCAACCCGATTGGCGGGGTCGAGCTCAAAGGCTTCGCCCGACATCGTCTCTATGGCCGTCAGGCTCTGGAAAAACTAAAAATCAACTTCCATCTATTTCGCGCCGGAGACTACAAATCAGCTTTAGAACCCTTTATTCGCGACGACATGTCGGACGCCGCCCGCGCCGCCAATCAGGGCTGGCTTGACGATCTTTGGCAAACCGCCAGTGAGCAAATTTTATCAGGACGCCACCAGTTAACTTCAACGAAACTTAACGATTACATCAATAACTACGACCAGCACCTGGCCCAACATCAGGGCAATGCCGCTAATGCAGCGCTGGCCGCCGGCCTCGTCGACCGCTTGCTCTCAAGACCCCAATGGCGCCGCTACCTGGCAAGCCTGGTCGGCAGCGACGAAAAAGATAGCGAAGATTTCAAACAGATCGACTGGAACGACTATGCTCAGCAAATCAAAAAATCTTATTTAAGCGCTCAAACCTTTGCCAAAATCGCCTTGATTGTCGCCCGCGGCGACATTCTGCCGGGCCGCCAGCCGGAGCATCGAATCGGGGCTGAAACTTTAAGTCAATTGCTCCGCAAGGCGCGCCGAGATTCGAGCATCAAAGCGGTGGTTCTGCGCCTTGACAGCGGCGGCGGCAGCATGGTCGCCTCGGAAATTATCCGCCAGGAAATATTGCAACTCAAAGAGAGCGGCAAACCGGTAATTATCTCAATGGGCCGCCTGGCCGCTTCCGGAGCTTATTGGATCTCAGCCAACGCCGATGAAATCTGGGCCGAACCCACCACCCTGACCGGCTCCATCGGCGTCTTCGGAGCCTGGCCGACGTTTGAAAAAAGTCTTGATGCCATCGGCATTCACAGTGACGGAATCGGCACTACCTCCTGGGCCGGAAACCGCAACCCGGCCCGGCCCCTGCTTCCGGCTCAGGCCCGCGCCATCCAACTCGGTGTCAATCAGGGCTATCAACGTTTTCTTGAAATTATTGCCGGAGGCCGGCGCTTAAGTTTGACCGAAGTTGAAAAAGTTGCCGAGGGCCGCGTCTGGAGTGGCCGTCAAGCCCAAGAATTGGGCCTGGTCGATCATCTCGGCAACCTCACCGACGCAGTTACGGCGGCGGCGGCCCGAGTCGGCTTGAGCTCCGCCGACACCGTCTACCTGCAAAATGAAAAAAGTGCTGCAGATCTCATCGGCGAGCTCTTAAGCAGCCAACAACATACACTTATTTCGTTGCTGCCGGAGAGCTACCGCATCCTCGCCGACAAGCTGCAATTTAAAGAGAGCGGCTTACTCTATCTCGAAGATCCGCAAAACATCTACGCCCACAGCTTACTCGATGATTTTATGTGAATTGACAAAACATATAAAAACCACTATAGAGGTTCGTCTTTTTTACCGGCGGGGCTTTTCCGCCTTGATTTAATTGATCTAAGGAGATTTCTACAATGTGTCGGCTAAGTGCCATAATTTCAGACAGTTACTTTTCCCCGATGGAAAACATCATGGCCCTGGAAACGATGAAAGAGGGGCATGACGGTTCCGGTCTCGGCCTGGTTTTACGTGATCTGGGCGGTGAATTTCTGGGTATGAAAGAGTTCCCCATCCTCTCCGGCATCTGCAGCAAAGAGGGCTTGAGAGTCATGGATGAGTACATGGTCAAACTCGGTTTCAAGACCAAACATCTCTGGAACCCCCGGATCAAAGATTATAAAGGCGGCATGAAAGCCCGGGGATTCTATTTTGCCCGGGCTTACGAGTACCCGGAGTGGGCTGAGGAGGCTGGTGAAAAGGTTCAGAGCGAGCTCCTGACCAAGACCCGCCTGGAGTTAAGAGAGATGGGGCAAGAAGATGCTTCAATTATCATCTTCTCATTCTGGCCCGACCTGATCACCTTAAAAGAGGTCGGTGACCCGCTTGATGTCGGACTCTTTTTCGGCCTCGACAAAAAACCCCTGCTCGCTAAAAACGTTTTTGCCCAGGGCCGTCAGAACACCAACTACGCCATCAACCTCTACGCCTGTCACCCCTTCTTTATTGAAGGTTTTACAACCATGACCAACGGCGAGAATACCGCTTTTGTCCCGATCCGTGAATTTCTCACGAGTCGCGGTCTGCCCGGTTATGTCGGCTATCGCAGCGACTCCGAAGTCTTTTGCCATATTCTTCATTATATACGCAAAGAACTTAAATTCCCCTTAAAATATTACAAGGACGTTATCACCCCGCTCTTTGACCGGGAGATGGATGAACGTTCCGACAAAGATGCCATCGAACTTATCAAACGAGTTTTGCGGCCGCTGACCATCGACGGCCCCAACTGCACGATCGGCACCGATATCGACGGCACCGTCTTCATGGCCCAGGATGCCAAAAAGCTGCGGCCCGGAGCAATCGGCGGCGCGCCCGGCAAATATGCCCTGATGTCTGAGATCTGCGGGGTTGACGCTGTTATTCCCGACCGTGATCGCAGTAAAGATGTCTTTCCCATGAAATACGATATGGCCATGATCAGTAAAGATGCCAAGGAGATTACAGTATGGAATCAAAAACACGGCTCGATGTCAACGGTCAACTGACCTTAAAAGAGCTGCCTTATATAATTCGCTGGGAGTCGGATAAATGTACCCGCTGCGGCCAGTGCACGGCGGTCTGCCCCCAGAAAGCGATTGAACCGGCAGTACTTGTCCAGCGCCTGGTCTCATCGGAAGGGCCGATGCCTCTGCCTCAAACTGTACGTCAGGTCGGCCAAGGCATTCAACAGGTAACCGATATCGAACGCTATTGCGTCGGCTGCGGAGTCTGTTCACAGGTCTGTCCTAACAATGCGATTTTCCCTGAATATAATGAAGTCAACAAGTTTGCCTTCCACAAAAACCAGGGCGGAATCCCTTATAAACGGGGTGGGCGGCGCAACAGCACTGAGACCTCAACTCTCGACCAGCTTAAGTTTACCCGGGTTTCGATGCTCACTGACCCGGCCCTTGATGCCGGTCGCCATGAGTTTCATATCCGCACACTTTTAGGGCGCAATCTGGCACCCGAAAATATGCCGCTAATCATCAAAGATGATGAGTTGGGCCTTGATGAGACGGTTTATATTCCCCCGGTTCGCGAAATCTTTCCGATTCGTATCGGGGGCATGTCGTTTGGCGCGCTTTCTCCGAACATGTGGGAAGGCCTGGCCATGGGCGTCGCCTATCTTAACGAGGTTGAAAAGATCCCGGTAGTCATGTGTACCGGCGAAGGCGGCATGCCGCCGCGCCTCTTAAAATCGCGTTTCCTCAAATATTTCATTCTCCAGATCGCCTCGGGCTATTTCGGTTGGGATGAGATCATTCACGCTATCCCCCATATGCAAGAAGATCCCGCCGCCATTGAAATTAAATACGGCCAGGGTGCTAAACCGGGTGACGGCGGCCTTTTAATGGCTTTCAAGGTCTTGGATCTTATCGCTAAAGTACGCGGCGTCCCGACCAAAATTGATCTCGCTTCACCCCCGACCCATCAGACCAAATATTCGATTGAAGAGGCCGTGGCCAAGATGCTGACCTCAATGTCGATGGCTTTTGATTTTAGAGTGCCGGTCTATCCCAAGATCTCGGGCACCAAAACCGCAACTGCAGTTTTGAATAATCTGGCCCGCAATCCTTTTGCGGCGGCCTTGACGATTGACGGCGATGATGGCGGTACCGGAGCCGCATATAATGTTTCACTCGACAAAACCGGCCACCCGATCGCCTCTAACTTACGTGAATGCTATCTCAATCTGGTCAAAATCGGCAAACAGAACGAGCTCCCGCTCTTTGCCGCCGGCGGCGTCGGTAAAACCGGTTCCCTGGCTGCCAATGCAGCGGCCCTGATCATGCTCGGAGCCTCCGGAGTTGATTGCGGCAAATATATCATGCAAGCCGCCGCCGGTTGTCTCGGTGACGAACAAAATCGCTGCAACCTCTGCAATATCGGCCGCTGTCCCAAGGGCATTACAACTCAAGATCCGCGACTTTATCGGCGCCTCGATCCCGATTTGGTTGCCGAACGTGTAGTTGATATATTTAAATCGGCCGACACCGAACTGAAAAAGATTTTTGCGCCAATGGGCCGCAGCACTCAATTGCCCATCGGCATGTCCGATGGTTTGAGCGTCGGCAACAAAGCGATTGCGGAACAATTAGATATCAGCTTCGCCTGTTAATAAGGAATAAGGTAAATCGATGTACGAAATCAGCGGCATTGTCCTAAATAAGAGAGTCTCTTCCAAAGACCTCGAAAAGAGAATTCAGGCGGCGGTCAAAAGCGGCAAACGCGAACTGAAAATTTTCGCCGACGGTCAACATGGCATCGGCGGTCGTCTCTGGCCGACCCCGGAAGATAAAAAAATAGTCGTCGATGGAACTTCGGGCCAGCGGCTCGGCAGTATGGGCATGATGGGAACCAAGATCACCGTCAACGGCTCCTGCTCAGACGATGTCGGCTGGCTCAATTGTGGAGCTGAAATCACGGTGTTAGGTGATGTCAGCAACGGTGCCCATAACGCCGGAGCCCAGGGAATTCTCTATGTTCAGGGCGGCGCCGGGGCCCGCTGCGATACGATGACCAAATTCAACCCCCGCTTCGCCCCGCTGCAATCTTGGTATTTTCGCGATGTCGGTGACTCTTTTGCCGAATTTAAAGCCGGCGGTATCGCTGTTGTCTGCGGCGTCGACCCCCGGCATCCGGGCAACGTTTTAGGCTATCGTCCCTGCGTCGGCATGGTCGGCGGCACCATCTATTTTCGGGGCCAGGCTGACGACCACAGTGCTAAAGACAGTCGTATCGAAAGTTTGAACGACCAGGACTGGGAGTGGCTGATCGGCAACATGCCGACCTATCTTACCGCGATCGACCGACTCTCCTTTCTTGAAGAGTTAACCAAAAATCGGGGCGACTGGCAAAAAATTGTCGCCTTAACGCCGCAAGAACGGAATGATCTCGGCGGCGAACGGCTGCCGATGAGCAGATTTCGCCTTGAGACCTGGGATCAAGAGGTAGGTAAAGGCGGCATTGTCGGTGATCTCCTAACCGATGATCGCAGCGTTCTTCCTTATATTACTTGTGCCGAAGACCGCCGTTTTTACCCGACCTGGGATAACGACCGCTATCAAGCCCCCTGCACGTACAACTGTCCGACCGATATTCCGACCCAACTGCGGACTAAATTGATTCGTGAAGGCCGTCTTGAAGAGATGCTTAACCTGATCCTTGAATATTCACCGCTGCCGGCAACCGTTTGCGGCGAAGTCTGCCCCAACCCCTGCATGGATGCCTGCAGCCGCTCGGTATTTCTCAAAGAACCGGTCGAAATCGGTTTCCTGGGAAAACTCAGTCTTGAGCTTCCGGCTCCGGAGAAAGCTGCGGCCCGCCCGGAAAAAGTTGCGGTTATCGGTGGCGGCCCGGCCGGTTTGGCGGCAGCCTGGAAACTCGCCTTAGATGGGGTTAACGTAACCATTTTCGAGCGCGAAGCTGAACTTGGCGGCAAAATTTATCTCTGTATTCCCGAAGACCGTCTGCCGCGAACTATTTTAAACAGTGAACTTGAACGTTTCAGCTCACTCGGAATCGAAATCAAAACCAACCAGACAATAAGCGCAGAAGGTTTTACCGAGATCAAGGATGAGTACGACGCCGTCGTCTTAGCCAGCGGCGCCCACGCCCCGCGCATGATCCCATTTCCCGGATACGAGGATGTGATTCCCGGAATCGTCTTCTTAAAGGCGATCAATAACCGGCAGCCGATGAGTATGGAAGGTAAACGGGTGGTAATTATCGGAGCCGGTAATGTGGGTATGGATATCGCGGTTGAAGCTTACAATTTAGGTGCAGCTTCCGTAATTGCCGTTGACATCCAGGCCCCGGCCAGCTTCGGCAAGGAGCAGGAGATGGCGGCGGCTCGCGGCACCCAAATCCTCTACCCCAAATTCACTGATCGTTATGTCGCAAAAGAGAAGAAAATCTACTTTAAAGACGGCAGTTTCCTTGATGTCGATGCGGTTCTGATCTCAATTGGTGAAAGCCCTGAACTCGACTATCTGCCCGCAGAGGTTAACCGCGAACGCGGCTACCTGACGATTGATGAGTGGGGCCGCACCAACCAGGAAAAACTCTATGCGGTGGGTGACGTTACCGCGCCGGGCCTGATTACGCACGCCTTAGGCGCCGGCCGCCATGCGGCCCAGGCGGTTTTGGCCGATTTTGACTGCGCCACGTTGGCTGATCGCTCAACCACGATGGTCGATTATGATCGCATCAAAGGTCAATATTACGAACGCGACCGCCAGAAAGAGGCTCAGGACGGCGATACCGAAGCCTTGCGCTGCCTCTCCTGCGGCACCTGTCGCGACTGTTCTACCTGCGAAGAGTCCTGCTTTCGCGGGGCGATCACCCGCGAAGAGACCGAAGATGGCGGCTATCAATATGTGGTAGACGAAAACTTATGTATCGGCTGCGGCTTTTGCGCAGCCGTATGCCCCTGCGGCATCTGGAACATGAATCCGGCTACATAGCAGGTTCATCTGCGTCGTTAAACTGCGACCTTCGTCACTGCGGCGTACTTAATGTACGCCTCATTCCTCAGGCCTTGCTTGCCTAGCATCTAAACCTGCTATGTAACCGGATTGCCTGATCAATCTACATCTTTAACGTAAAGCAAAACAACCTGGCTTCGACTTATGTGTGGAATAATCGGCGTTTATAATCATCCGGAGGCCAGTAATCTGGCCTATCTCGGGCTCTATGCGATGCAGCATCGGGGCCAGGAGAGTGCGGGCATAATCTCGACTGACGGAAGTGAATTCTATTCGCATAAGTCGATGGGGCTGGTGGCTGACATTTTCCCCCTCGACAAGATCGAAAGTCTGCGGGGCTCAATGGCTATCGGCCATGTTCGTTATTCGACCACCGGAGCGAGTCTGCTCAATAACAGCCAGCCATTTATGATCAACTACGCTCACGGCACGTTGGTTGTTGCTCATAACGGCAACCTTGTCAACGCTGAGGAGATTAAGCGCGACCTGATCGTAAAAGGGTCGATTTTTCAGTCGTCGATGGATACCGAGGTGATCATGCACTTGATCGCCGGTTACCGGGAACCTGATCTTGTGGAAGGGATTGCCGCCGCATTAAAACGGATCAGCGGGGCCTACTCGCTGCTTTTCATGAATAATGGCCGTCTGATTGCGGCCCGTGACCCGCGTGGCATTCGCCCTCTGGTACTCGGCAAAGTCGGAGACACCTATGTTGTCGCCTCCGAGTCTTGTGTCTTTGACCTGATCGAAGCTGAATATGTTCGCGAAGTCGAGCCCGGTGAGGTTCTGGTTATCAGTGACGAAGGACTGCAGTCATACCACCCTTTTCCCCCGCAGAAACCGGCCAACTGTATCTTTGAACATATCTATTTTGCTCGGCCCGACAGTGTTCTTTTTGGCGATACCGTCTATGATGTCCGCAAGAAACTGGGCCGCCTGCTGGCCCGCGAACACCCGGTCGAAGCCGACATGGTGGTTCCGGTACCGGATTCCGGGATTCCAGCCGCCATCGGCTATGCCCAGGAACTTAATATCCCCTGGGAACTGGCCCTGATCCGCAACCACTACGTCGGTCGCACATTTATTGAGCCAAGCCAATCGATCCGCCATTTCGGCGTCAAAATCAAACTTAACGCAATCAAGAGTATGTTTGCCGGCAAACGGGTCGTGGTGGTTGATGATTCGATCGTTCGCGGGACGACAATGCGTAAAATAATCAAGATGATCCGGGCCGCGGGGGCGAAAGAGATCCATGTCCGCATCAGTTCACCACCAACGGATTATCCTTGTTACTACGGTATCGATACACCGACCCGTCAGGAGTTGATCGCCTCAAGTCACAGCATCGACGATATCCGCCGCTACATCACCGCCGACACGTTGGGCTATGTTGACAGTAAAGCCCTGACTGAAGTGGTCAATTGCCAACACAGTTTTTGCGATGCCTGTTTTACCGGTAACTATCCGATCAAATTCCCCGGCATCGAAGGCGCACAACCTCGACAACGCACACTATTCTAAAATTTCCCTATGAATAATCGAGATAGCGATCCGCAACCCTGGAAACTAATCAAGCAAGAGGCTGGACCAAGCCTCAAACTCTTTGCCAGCCGTATCGAATATCGGCAAAATCCGCGTAACGGCAAAGAACTTGAATGTCTGGTGCTGGATTCCCGGGACTGGGTCAATATCGTCGCCCTGACTAAAGAGGGAGAGGCAGTACTGGTTAAACAGTTCCGTTTCGGCAGTGCCAGTGTCACGATTGAAATTCCCGGCGGAGTTGTCGATCAAGGTGAAAGTCACGGCGAAGCCGCCCGACGCGAACTTCGAGAAGAGACCGGATTTTCCAGCGACAAATGGACCTATCTCGGAGCCTCCGAACCCAATCCGGCCATAATGAATAATCTCTGCCACCACTGGCTCGCCGAAGATG
>JAYEGS010000329.1:0-9098 GCA_034659215.1 Pseudomonadota bacterium
AACTTGATATCAGCATCCGACATTGACTTTATGACATGGTTAATAGTCCTGGTTAACTGGAGCTCTTCTCCTGCGTTCAGACACCCTCGGGAGATGGTTAAAAATTTTGCCACCAGGTCTCTGGCCGCCAGCGAAGATCGAGTTGCATTGCTAAGCAACTTATAAATACCATCCTGGTCCGTAATATCCATCATTGCCAAATCAAGGTTGCCGATTATGGAAGTCAGCAGGTTGTTAAAATCATGAGCGATTCCCCCGGCCAAAACTTCAAAAGAGTTGAACTTGTCTACTTTTTGCAGCTCATGCTGCTGTTGCAGGAGTTGCTCGCTCTGTTTTTTGAGTTTAAGTTGGGTTTTGACTCGGGCCTTGACAATCGCACTAACGAAAGGTTTGGTGATATAGTCGACCGCTCCTAAGGCAAGACCTTTCCTCTCATCTTCAGTCTCCGATAAAGCTGAGACAAAAATTATCGGGATATTTTGCGTCCGGGAATCAGCCTGCAGACGCCGGCAAACCTCATGACCATCCATCTCCGGCATCATAATATCAAGAAGAATTAAATCGGGAGGATTTTCTGCGAAAGCCAACTCCAGACAGCTTTTACCATCTAAAGCAACCAGAATATCATGATCAGCCTCAAGAAGATTCGCTAAAATAGATATATTAGTCTGGACATCATCAACTATCAAAATCCGGTCTTTTTTATTTTTCAACATTTTTTCAACATTTTTTCAACTCCATCACATTAATTTTGACAGATTACGCTTAAGTTGGGCAACCATATCCACGTAAGGCAGCTCAGGCTGTGAATGAACACCAATTTCAATTTCACGTGCCTGTTCCGCTAATTCGGAAAAACCGATATTGGCGATACTACCTTTCAAGCTATGGGCAATTTGACCTAGTTTTATAAGGTCGTTGTCGGCAAGGGCCCGTTCAGCTTCATTAAAGTTGTCTGCCAGGGAGCGTCCCAGAGTCTCAAGCATAGCAGCAACTGAGCTGTCATCCAGGAAGTAATTTTCTCGCAAATATGTTTCCGCTAAAATTCGGGACGCAACTCTATCTTCAGATTTAACCGGTAGGTTTTTTTGCTCAGTGGGCGGTTGGCTCATCAGGTTTACAGTGGCAGGGAAATAATTTGTGATGATCGCAAAAATCTCTTCCGGCTGGTATGGTTTACGCAAACAATCTTCCATACCCGCAGCCAGACACTCTTTTTTGGTGCCCCGCACCAAGTGAGCCGTAATCGCAATAATGACAATATGGATATCCGCAAGTTTAAGTTGCAGGTTTGTCCATAAAGTTTGAGGAATTACCCCTGATAAATCGTCATCCCGGTTCTGGTCATCTCGGTTCTGGTCCCCAGACTCCAGACAACGCACAATCTGAGTTGTTTTCAGGCCATCAAGCCGCGGCATCTGAAGATCCATAAAAATCAGATCGACTTTTTCATGAGCTATTATTTCAAGGGCCTGCAAACCATTTTTCGCCATATATGGATTAAGATTTTTCTCTTTTAAAATGGCAGAGAGAAGATTCAAGTTAAGCAGGTTATCATCAACGATCAAGATTTTGGGCAAATCTGTTTCCTTATCGGAAACGGCGGTTTCAGCATTAGCCGCAATCGGGTTTTCGCCGAGTTTCAATGGAATCTTAACGTAAAACCGGGAACCTTCCCCCGAGACACTTTCATAACGGATTTCACCAGCCATTAGAGTCACCAGTTTTTGCGCAAGACTGAGTCCGACACCAGTGCCACCGTGAACCCTGGTCAAAGAGTCATCCGCCTGCTGAAAAGTGGAAAAGATAGTTTCCCGAACCTTTTCAGGGACCCCCGGCCCCGTATCACAAACACAAAACTCTAAAACAACCCTCTCTTCACTACTGCCAGGATCTCGAGGTTGTCTCTTGATTGAGAACTTCATTGAACCAGTATCTGTAAATTTAATCGCATTGTCGAGCAGGTTACCAAGAATCTGTTTAAGCCGCGCCTTATCACCAATTACCCACTCCGGCAACTTTAGTTCATGCTTTTGTTCATTTTCAGTGAGGCTGAGCTGGAACTTAAGCCCCTTGTCTTGCGCTTGCGGTTTAAATAAAACTACCAACTCATCAAGCATAAGATTCAGATTGAACAATTGCTCATCAAGGGCCAATCCACCACTCTCAAGCTCGGAAAAATCGAGCAGATTTTTAATCAAATAATGGAGTTTTCCGCTGCTCTCATCAAGCTTTTGGAGAAGGCTCTCCTGTTTGCTGTCCAATACGGTCTGCTGCAATTGATAAGTAAATCCGACAATCCCGGTCATGGGGGTTTTCAGTTCATGACTGATATTATTCATGAACCGACTTTTGACCTGATTTGCCTGCTCAGTCAGAATCCAGGCTTCTTCGAGTTCGTGGCGGGCCTTTTGGTGTTCATCAACCTCTGCCTGAAGATCAAGATTAACTTTACCAACCTGCTCCTTCGCTGTGAAAACATCGTTTAACAATGCCTCATTTTCAAGGCGTAATGAAATACTGGAAAAGAGCGACCGGTGGATTTTACCAGCCATGACATACAAGGTCACAATATAAAAACTAAAAAACACAGCAAGTATGACAAAATGGCTCCCATTTTCATAAAAAAGACGTCCAATCAGAGGAACGAGCAGCAGGCCAACATATAGCTTAAAAACTTTTATGACCGGGGCCATGCTGCTTAAAGCTCCCGCAGCAACTCCCAAAAGAATACAAATCAGCACCATCTGATGGTAGGGTTCCGCTGGGAAAACAACGATCACTGCAACCCCCCAACCAGCTCCATTAACCAGGATCAAAAGTTTGAAGAAAGAGAAATATTTGCGCCAATTTTGCTCAACAGACACTGTCTGACACAATAACTTTTGTGACAGAACTCTAAGGGTCATAATCGCAAACATAAGACCAAGCCATGATAAAAGAGCTGTGCGACTGACCACGTAAAAGACAGTTAATCCATAAATCAAACTTATGAGAAAACCGACGATTGCTGTAAATCCTGCACTTTCTACAGCCAGATGTTCCATCTCCAGATGGGCTTGCCGAGCAAAATCTGTTATTTTATTTTCAGTCATCAGTTAAAGGCCCGGGTTTGACAAGAATACTGTCAGCAATTGCATAGTTTCAATGAAAACACCTATTTTTTATAATGCATAAAACTTTGTAACTCATCCAACAAGCCGGCAAGCAGTTTTCGACAGTCAGCCAGGTTTTCAGATAGAGCTTCCTGCTCAATTTTCACAACATATTCTACTGGGATTTTCAGACCCATATTCAAGAGAATACCTTTCAAGGCGTGGGCACTTTTCTTGATGCCGACAAAACTTTCAGCTTCGCACTCTTTGTGCAGCAGCACCAGGTTTTCATGCAGGTTTTTCCGGGAGGTCTCGATCAAATGCTCGACCTGTTCATCAGCCAACTGATACTCTTTTTTAAAATGCTGGAAAACCTGCTCCGGCAATGGTGCTCCGCCTTCAGGAATTTCATCAAGATAATCTTCAGACAACACCGAAAGAGCATTTTCAGTTTCAGCCACACTCGATCCCGAGATTGACACAAAACGGTTGATAAGCGCAAATATTTCTGCTGGCGCAAAAGGTTTGGTCAGATAATCATCCATGCCGGCATCCAGACATTTCTGCCGATCACCCGTCATGGCGTGGGCGGTCAGGGCAACCACCGGCAAGTGGCTGCCTGCCAGACGCACCTGAAGCTTTTCACTGATATCCTCAGGAACTTCTGAGCGGGCTTTACCCGCTTCGAAAGAGCGGATAACAGAAGTTGTGTGATAACCATCAAGAACCGGCATCTGGAGATCCATCAAAACCAGATCAAAGTTTTTTTCTGCCAGTATTTCCAATGCTTGCTGGCCATTTTCAGCTAAAGTAACCTGGTGCCCACCCTTTTCGAGAACCAGCAAAGCCAACTTACGGTTAAGTTGGTGATCATCGACCAACAAAATGTTAGCCTGAACCTGGAGAAATTTTTCCTCTTTTTCAACCAGCCCCGGGAAAGGATCAACTTCGGTTTCCAGTTCCACAAAAAAAGAGAAGGTTGAGCCGCTGTCAACTTCACTGACCACGGTCAGACTGCCCCCCATAAGTTCAACTAACTGCTTCGAAATAGCCAAACCAAGCCCGCTGCCGCCGTATTTTCTGGCAGTCGTACTGTCAGCCTGGCTGAAATTGTCAAAAATGTGTAAAAGTTTTTCAGCCGGGATCCCGATACCGGTATCGCTTACTGAAAAATTAAACGTCGACTTAGAGCTATCCGCTTGCCGAGCCAGCAACTTGACCTCAAATGTTATAGAGCCTTTATCGGTAAATTTTATTGCATTGTTAATCAAGTTAATCAGAATCTGACGTAATCTCAGTTCATCACCCTTAATATGATCCGGTAGAGCCTCACACTCCGTCACTATCTGAAGTGTGACCCCTTTTTCATAGGCTAAAGTCTGCATGGTATTTCGTATCGTATCAAGCAAGGAGTAAAGCGAGAAAGAGTTATGCTCAAGCGTTAGTTGCCCGGCCTCGATCTTTGACAGGTCGAGAATATCATTGAGTAAGCTCAACAAACTGGTTGCCGAACTATATACCGATGATATCAGATCACTCTGCTCCGGGGTTAAGTCGCTCTCCAACGCCAGCCGACTCATGCCGATCACAGCATTCATCGGAGTACGAATCTCATGACTCATATTAGCCAGAAATTCAGACTTCGCCCGGTTCGCGGCCTCGGCCTGGGAAAGCGCGTCTTTTAATTCCCGCTCCATCGCCAAACGCTCGGTAATATCATTTTTTATAGCCAGAAAGTGACTGATGACACCAGATTGATTGCGAATTGGCGAGATAAAAACCTCCCCCCAATAGAGGGCACCATCCTTACGGCGATTACGAATTCTCCCGCGCCAGATTTGGCCGGCGGTGATAACTGCCCAGATTTCGCTATAGAAGGAGGGTTCGTGCTCGTCTGATTTCAAAATTCTGGGATTTTTACCCGCCAACTCATTGCGGCTATAGCCGGTCATCAAGCAAGTTGCCTTGTTAACGTACTCAATATCCCCATCAAGATCAGTAATCATTATCGAGTTCGCACCCTGCTCCAAAGCCATGTAAAGCAGATGAGCAAGCTCGGTTGCCCGTTTAAATTGCAAATGCCTTCGGGTTACAAATATTAACGCAAGCAGAAGCATTCCCAACGCCACAGACAGAATTATCTGTAGATATTTCTGGTTTTGACTTAAGGAGTTATAGGCCCGTTTAAAATAACTCTCCTCTACCAGATGGATCAGAAAAAGATCCTGGTCAAATATCGGTTCAAGAAAAATAAAATAGTGATTTTTAGTTGAATCATCAATCACACGGGCAAAGCCTTCCCGCTGCAAATTCTGCCAAGTTTGTTGGGGGAAATGTAAAGAGTTAATAACATCTGATGAGGGAATCCGCCGCGCATCAATCATCCGGGTAATATCCTCCGTCGATAAGGACGAGAGACTGTAGAGTTTTTCATCTATGGTCGAGAAAAAGACCCCATCGTGCAAAGCTATACCAATCGTAAGCACATTTTTTTCAATCGTACCCGTATATTGGGAAGTCAGCGGGGTCGCTTCAAAGAAGCCGGGCAAAAATTTGACCATAGCGACCCCGACCACCTTATCATTACTCTTAATCGGCATAGAGTAATAGATCCCCAGGGTTTTATCAGTCACTCCCATGGCCGCATAGAGGCCATATTCATGCTTTAAAGCCTGCTGAAAATAGGGGCGAAAACTATAGTTCTTACCAATAGTTTTACTTAAGCTTGAAAGAATACAGTTACCTTCCCGGTCGAATATCAGAGCCACTGAAAAATGGGGAAGAGTGGCAATCTCGCGTAATTCCTGGTTGAGATATTTTTTGACAAATTCCTTTTTTGCGAATGATTGTTTGTGCTTTTCTTCAAGAAGCTCAATGACCATCCGGTTTTTGGCCAAGAGTCTGGCAACACCCTGAATCTGGAGAAAATTATTACGTTCAGCCTTACCCTCCTGCATCAGAAAGCGCTGGTACAGAGATATCTCTGCACTACTGGTTTTCTCCTGACCAATTAACCAAAAAACGGTTCCACAGAAAGCTGTGATAAAAATAATCAGACCGATATAAACGAAACTAAGGTTAATCTTCTTTTTCATTTCTATCCCTTTCGCTTAACTGAAAATCTTTTTTGCCGGTACCATCACCCTCTTCAGGAAAAGCCTCTTTTATAGCGACAAAATCATCGATATTCTGGAGAAAAAGATCGGTCAGTTCGGGGTCGAAATGTTTTTCCCGTTCCGATTTTATAATCTCTACCGCTTTGCTCACCGGATAAGGATCTTTGTAGGGTCTTTTTGCGGTTAAAGCATCAAAGACATCGGCGATTCCAGCCAGACGGCCGTTAAAAGGAATCTCAACTCCCTTTAAGCCTTGAGGATAACCTTTGCCATTCCATTTTTCATGATGGGTAAGAGCAATTTCACGTGCCGACACCATCAAATCAGAGTCGTGACCTTCAAGCAAAGTGTAACCCACCAGAGGGTGGGTTTTCATTCTCTCCCACTCTTGATAATCTAGCGCCCCCGGCTTCAAAAGGATGGCATCAGGGATGGCGATTTTGCCAATATCGTGCATCGGGCTGGTACTAAGCACAAGTTCAACCTCGGCCGCACTTAAACCGGCCAGTTCTCCGAGGCGGGCGCAGGTTTTACTCATCCGAATAATATGCAGACCGGTCTCATTATCTTTATATTCTGCGGCCCGGCCCAGACGGCGAATAATCTCAAGCCGGGTCTCCTGTAACTCTTTAGTTCTCTCCTTAACCTTTGCTTCAAGCTCGACGTTCTGTTTTTTCACCTGCCGGTGCAAGAGCCTGACCGTCAGCATATTTTTTATTCGGGTCAGGGTTTCAAGTCGATTAAAGGGTTTGGTTAAAAAATCCTGGGCCCCATTCTCTAAAGCTTTAAGCCGGGTCTCATCATCTTGCAGAGCGGTCAAAACCAGAACTGGAAGGTAGGAAGATTTCTCTATTTTTTTAAATTGTTCCATCACCTGATAGCCGTCGAGATGAGGCATGCTGATATCAAGCAGAACCAGATCCGGTTGATAGGCGCGATAGAGATCCTCAGCTTTGCGGGGGTCAGTGATACTCAAGACGGAAGTATATCCAGCCTCGGCAACCACAGCTTCAAGAAGTTGAACATTAAATTCATTGTCATCGATAATCAAAATTCTGGCCACGGAAAGTTCTTCAGGTAAAGACATTATAATTTCTCCAACAGTTATTTTTTCAATAAAATATCATCTATTGTTCCAAAAAGAGTGCCGACATTAATGGGTTTGGTCAGGTAGCCGACAAAACCTGCAGTATGGGCTTTTTCGATATCATCTTTTGTCGCGTTACCACTTAGAGCAACAACCGGAATTTTCCTGGTCTCATCATGTTTCTGCAATTCAGCAAGAACTGCAAAGCCATCGATATCGGGCAAGCCGATATCGGCTAAAATCAGATCCGGAAGCTCTTTTAAAGCGAGTTCAACACCTTGTCGTCCATCAACGGCATTGAACAGCGTAAAGGATGGCCGTTTTTCAATGATCGCAGCCAGGAGCATCCGATTAAGCTCATTATCCTCAATATAGAGCAAAGTACACGATTCAACAGAGTTATTTATGGCTTGAGACGGTTCAGATTTAAATTCCTGGGGTAAATCGTTGGAACCCCTAACATCTGCCTCATCAACAAGTGGCAGATCAATGTAAAAATGGCACCCGGAAACATCATTTTCAACTAAACCAAGTTGACAATCCATCAGTTCTGCCAGGTTTTTAGAGATAGCAAGACCGATCCCGGTTCCCTGAATAGATGAGGTTTCGGCACCTAAACGATTAAACGGTTCAAACAGGAAAGGGCGTTTATCCGGAGAAATCCCGGGGCCATCATCAACTATATGGAGACGCAGCTTATGATCATTAATTTTATCACAAAAAACTTCGACCCGGCCGCCGATCCGGTTATATTTAATGGCGTTACTCAAAAGGTTTAAGATGATTTGCTGGAACCTTAAAGGATCAGCCTTGACCTGATAGTGAGTTTCAGGTTCCTCAGCAACAAGTTCAATCTCACGCTCCTCGGCTATAGGTTCTATTGTGGCAATTAATTCATGCATGATTATACAGATGTCAACATTGGTTATATTGATCTCTGCGCTGCCGGCTTCAATCCTGGCCAGATCGAGAATATCGTCGATCAACTTTTTGAGATGGTCGCCCGAGACCAGAATCTTTTCGACAAAATCTTTCTGTTTGATACCTAAGCATTCCTCCGCCGCCAAGAGCTGGGCAAACCCCAGAATTGAGTTCATCGGAGTTCGGAATTCATGGCTCATACT
Organism: Pseudomonadota bacterium; assembly: GCA_034659215.1. GTDB lineage: Bacteria > Desulfobacterota > Anaeroferrophillalia > Anaeroferrophillales > Tharpellaceae > Tharpella. The sequence continues at coordinate 8,423 of JAYEGS010000329.1, forward strand.
TGTGAGAAAAAGGGTTTTCGCGGCACTGTTTTTTTCCGCTTCAACTTTTGCTTTTTCAAGATTTTGTTGAGCTTCAAGCCGTTCACCAATATCACTTACCAAGGCAAAGCTGCCTTCAACCTTATTTACTTCATTGAGCAGAGGTGTTGATGAAAAGTGACAAGAGCATACACTGCCATCCGGCTTTGGTATTTTCATATCATACTCTTCACCAAGACCTTTTTTACGTATGGCGATTTTTTCACGCAGCAAACTCCTGTTCTCATCACCAATCAGATTAAACCACGACACCCCGATCACCTCTTTGTATGAACGACCGATCATTGTTAACATGGTTGGGTTTATTTCAACAACCCTGACTTGTCCGTCGAACATGATAAAACCCTGTGAGGTGGTTTCTATAATTGTCGATAATTTTTTATTGCTCTCATTCAGGTCTCGGGTTCTCTCCTCAATTTTGTATTCCAAAGAAGCATTAGTCTCGATAATTCGTTCTTGTTGATCCCGCTCTTTTTGCCTTATTTTGAGAACGATCCACAATAATAATCCAGAAAGGATAAAAAGAAGGGTGAAAAGGCCCCACCACAGGTTACCTTTATCTTTCAGTTTTTGGGCAACAATCCCTTGCAACTGTGCTGTAGTTATCAAGGAAACTATTTTCCAGGGATATGAAGAC
>JAYEGS010000330.1:0-9052 GCA_034659215.1 Pseudomonadota bacterium
TCCTGTAGCAGTCTGATTGTAAAGTTTAAAACCGACTAGGAGATAGTCCAACTTGGAAAGCCTCCTAACCCGGTTCGAAATAATACCTCGAAAGGTCTTTGATCGACCTTACTAAAAAAGCCCTTTTTAAAAGGGCTTTTTTAGTTTGATGGTTTAATGCCTTCGTAAAAAGTATTTAAAATATGCGATTTATTGATGAAGTAAAGATAGATGTGGAAGCTGGTAGTGGTGGTAATGGCTGCGTCAGCTTTCGTCGGGAAAAATATATTCCTAAAGGTGGGCCCGATGGTGGTAATGGCGGCAAGGGAGGGGATGTTGTTTTTTGTGGTGAGAGCCAGAAAAACACGCTGCTCGATCTGCGTTACCAGCGTATTTACAAGGCCCGTAAAGGAACTAATGGTTCCGGTAAAGACCGTACTGGTGCGGCTTCCGAAAATGTTGTGATTAAAGTTCCCTTAGGTACTGAAGTTTGGTTTTTACCTCCGGAAGGAGAGCCTGGAGAGGCGTTTCTGGGCGGAGAGGTTCTCGAGCATGGAGCAACCCTGGTTGTCGCCAAAGGCGGTCGTGGCGGTAAGGGGAATGCTCACTTTACCTCTTCTACTAATCGGACACCGCGTTTTGCGCAACCAGGAGAAAAAGGTGAATCGGCTCGTCTAAAACTGGTTTTGAAGTTAATTGCTCAGGTCGCCTTTATCGGTTTGCCCAATGCCGGAAAATCGACTCTGATTTCAACTGTTTCCGCAGCCCGTCCCAAAGTTGCGGCCTATCCGTTTACAACCTTGCAGCCGCACTTAGGAATTATGGCGGCGGGTGATTTTCAGCAGATTGTGATTGCCGATATTCCGGGGCTGGTGAGTGACGCGCATCTGGGTACCGGACTTGGAACCCGGTTCTTACGTCATATTGAGCGAACCGAGATGCTTGTTCATCTTCTTTCCGTCGCTGAACATCATGATTGTCAGGGGTTGCTCAAGGCCTACGATGTTGTGGCTCGTGAATTGGAGCTCTATCGGGAGGATCTTCTTGGCCGGGAGAAAATGGTCATTTTGACCCAGATTGATACAATGCCGAAAGAGAGGTTGGATGAATTATTGAGTGAATTTCGCCAACACCCGCGTATGGCCGAGCGCAAAGTCATGGCAATCTCGGCGGTTACCGGTGAAGGTATTAAGCAATTCAAGCACGCTCTTGCGCAGAGTCTGGCTGGTTAGTTTATGGCACCTGTTCCCTTGTACGGCGTAATCGGTAATCCTATCGGTCACTCTTTAAGTCCGATTATGCATAATGCGGCTTTTGCAGCAACTGGTCAGGCGGCGTACTTTAATGCTTTTCAAGTCGAGGATCTTGAAGCCGCGATGGCTGGGGTTCGAGCCTTGGGGATTGCCGGTTTAAGCGTAACCTTGCCCCATAAATCCAAGATCATGGAATACCTCGACTGGGTTGATGATCAGGCTTTAAAAATTTCTGCCGTCAATACCGTGGTTAATCGTCAGGGTCGTCTGTGTGGTTACAATACCGATGCCCCCGGAGCTCTGGCCGCTTTGTCGGGGAAAATTGAGCTTGCCGGGCGTCGAATATTAATCCTTGGCGCCGGAGGTGCGGCCCGGGCTCTGGTTTATGGCGTAGCTGAGGCCGGTGGCCGAGTGGCGATTGTTAACCGAAGCGCTGAACGTGGTGCTGCCTTAGCCCAAGAGTTCGGGGTTCAATATCTTGCCTCTTCCGAGATCGAAAATTTTCAGGCTGAAGTTCTGGTTAATACCACATCACTGGGAATGGCTCCTGCAAGTGAGCTGAATCCTTTTCCCCCAACCCTGATTAAGCCGTCAATGGTGGTTATGGATATTGTCTACAATCCTCTTAGAACTAAGTTGTTAGAGGCGGCTGAAAAGTGTGGGGCCGTGACCATTGATGGGCTAGAGATGTTTATTGCTCAAGGAGCCCTGCAGTTTGAAATGTGGACTGGTCAAAAAGCCCCCCTTAAAGTGATGCGCCAGGCCGTTTTAGAAGCATTAGGAGATGACAAATGTTAGAGATCAAGCCGCAAACTGTGACCAAATCTGAAGTTATGGTGCCCGGGTCAAAAAGTTATACGCACCGGGTTCTGATTGCCGCAGCTTTAGCTGAGGGGCAGAGTTTAATCGATGGCGCCCTTTTTAGTCGAGATACTGAACTGACGGCGGCCGCCTTGACTCAAATGGGTGCCCGGATAGAGGCTGATGCCAAGCAAAAGCATTTTTTAGTAGATGGTACCGGCGGCAGTTTAAGTTCCAGCAGCAGTGATATCTTTCTTGAAAACTCAGGAACCTCTATGCGTCTGCTGGCGGCGATTGCGGCCTTAGGTAAGGGCGATTATATTCTCGATGGCAGTCAGCGAATGCGGCAGCGTCCGATAGCTGAACTGCTTGCGGCTTTAGAGCAGCTCAAGATACCGGCCAAATCACTGCATGACAATGGTTGTCCACCAATTCGTATCGGCGGCGGTCTGGTCGAAGGCGGGCCGGTGCAGATTGATTGCGGGGTCAGCAGTCAATATCTTTCGGCTCTGCTGCTGATGGCTCCTTTGACTAAGAATGGGCTTGAGATCGAGGTTATAAAAGGTCCGGTTTCACGCCCTTATGTTGATTTGACATTGAGAGTTATGGAACGTTTTGGGGTTAAATCCGAACATCAGGGATATAATCGTTTTTCGGTAGCCGGAGGCCAGCACTATCGGGCCGGTCAATATTTGGTCGAACCCGACTGCTCACAGGCCGGATATTTTTGGGCCGCAGCGGCTATCTCCGGGGGCGAAATCAAGGTTCGTGGAATCAAAGCGGATTCGATTCAGGGTGATATCGGTTTTATTCGGGTTTTGGAAAAAATGGGTTGCTCTCTACGTTTTGCCGATGACGGTATTACCGTAATCGGCGGGCCCTTGCAGGCGCTTGAAGTCGATATGGGTGATATGCCCGATCTGGTGCCAACCTTGGCGGTGGTTGCAGCCTTTGCCAAAGGCACCACGGTGATGACCAATGTTGCCCATTTGCGCGCCAAAGAGAGTGATCGTCTGGCGGCAGTGGCAACTGAATTAGGGAAGATGGGCATTACGACAAATTGTGGTGAGGATTTTATTGCCGTAACCGGCGGCCAACCGCAGGGGGCCGTGATCAAAACCTATGATGATCATCGTATCGCCATGAGTTTTTCTCTGGTCGGACTCAACGTTGCCGGAGTCATGATTGAAGATGAAAACTGCGTTGGCAAATCTTTTCCCGACTACTGGTCGGTTTTCGCCGGTTTAAAATAATCTAGCTCTTTTCTATGAACAATATTAATCTTATCGGTTACCGGGGTTGCGGGAAAAGTGCGGTTGGGCGGAAGCTGGCCGGGGTTTTACAGCGCTCTTTTGTTGATAGTGATGCGGTTATTGTCGAGCGGGTTGGACTCTCTATTGCGGAGTACGTTGCCGAGTCGGGTTGGGAGCTTTTTCGTCTGCTTGAGTCCGAAGTTTTAAGGGATTGTTGCCAAAAAGATGAAGTTGTTCTTGCGACCGGCGGCGGCGTTGTTTTAGTTCGAGAGAATCGCTCTCTTCTTCAAAAAAGCGGGATTACTTTATGGTTGCAGGCAAGTTCTGAGACCATCCTCGAACGTCTTGAGCATGATCCGCAAAGTCCGTCCTTAAGGCCTCCCTTAAGTTCTCTAGGCCGAGTCGATGAAATCTTGACCGGGCTCAAGGAACGGGAACCGCTTTATCGTGAACTGGCTGATTTTATAATAGTAGTTGATGAGCAAAGTGTGGATGCAATTGTTTCGCAGATTGTTAATTACCTGAATAGTTACAAAACAAAAATTTAGAAGGTAGATCATGAGCAGTACTTTCGGCACTCTTTTTAAAATTACAACTTTTGGCGAATCGCACGGTTTGGGTGTGGGTGTGGTGGTTGATGGCTGTCCGGCCGGAGTTGAGCTCTCTTTGTCGGATATTCAGGCCCAGTTAGACCGTCGGCGACCAGGTCAGAGTCGTTTGACAACGCCGCGTAAAGAGAGTGATCAGGTTGAGCTTCTTTCCGGTCTTGAACATGGAAAAACGTTGGGTACGCCGCTCGCATTGTTGGTTCGTAACCGAAATCAACGGCCGGGCGATTATGGCGCCATGAGCAATGTCCCGCGGCCTTCGCATGCCGATTATACTTACAGAATGAAATATGGGGTGACTTCGCAAAGTGGCGGCGGTCGGGCCAGTGCCCGGGAAACCCTGGCGCGGGTTGCCGCCGGCAGTGTTGCGGAACAACTTCTGCGGGTCACTTTCGGAGTTGAAATTGTCGCCTGGGTCAGTCAGGTCGGTAAGGTCAAGGCCTCTTCTGCTGATCTCGTAGGTTTGTCCAGGGCCACCGTTGATCATGAAGCGGTACGTTGTCCTGATCCTAAAGCTGCGGCCGCTATGACTGCGGCGATCGAAAAGGTTGCGGCTGAGCAAGACTCTTTAGGGGGAGTCGTAAGTTGTATTTGTCGCGGGGTTCCGGTTGGTTGGGGCGAGCCGGTTTTTGATAAACTTGACGCCCTGCTGGCCCAGGCGATGCTCTCCATTCCGGCAGCTAAAGGTTTTGCGCTTGGTTCCGGTTTTTCCTGTGCCGCGATGTCCGGATCTGAACATAATGATCTGTTTGTTGCTAACGGTCAACAGCTGGGAACAAAAACAAATTACAGTGGCGGGGTTCAGGGCGGGATCAGTAATGGTCAGTTTATCAGTTTTGAGGTTGCCTTCAAACCGGCACCGACTATCGGTAAAGCCCAGAAAACGGTTGATTATGAGGGTCGGGATGCGATCCTTGAGGGTAAGGGGCGGCATGATCCTTGTGTTTTGCCTCGGGCTGTGCCCGTGGTTGAAGCTATGGCCGCCCTGGTTTTAGCCGATTTGGCTTTACGTCAGAATGCTCGTTCTACTCCTTAGCGGCAATTTCATCCTTAATGATTTCACTTAAGATTTCAAATTCCATCTCCATTGTTTCCCGGCTCTCACTAATCAGTGTCTGATTCTCTAGTTTGGCCGCTTTTTCCAGTTCATGGGCTGTCGTCTGCATTTGCTGGGCTTCAATACTTCCGGAGGAGCCTTTGATTGAGTGAGCGGCAATATTTATCTTGGCAAAATCTTTCTCTTTTACCCCCTTTTCAATATCCTCTAGATATCCGTGGGCACTTTGTAGATAATCATCAAGCAGCTCATGATAGAGTTCGAGATCACCGTCAAGTTTTTCCAGGAAAGCATCACGGTTAAAGAGTTTTGTGTCGCGAACCAAATTGTTCTCTTCTCCCTGAGAGAAATCATCAGATTCAGTTTCTTCTTCAATAAAACTATCTTCATAGTCAAAGTTATCATCTTTTAAGGAGTGATCTTTAAGATTCTCTATGGCCCTGGTTAAAACTTCATTGAGTTGTTCCAGCCTTACCGGTTTAGTGAGAAAATCATTCATGCCGGCGGCCAGGCAGCGATCTTTGTCGCTTTTTAAAGCGTGTGCAGTCATTGCAATAATCATTACATGCGGGTTGATGGTCGTGGTCATCCGGCTGCGAATCTGTTTGGTTGTTTCATAACCATCCATCTCCGGCATCTGGATATCCATAAAAACCAGATCATAATGAGCTGCACCCAAGGCGGCCAGGGCTTCAACCCCATTCCCGGCGGTAGTGCATGAAACGCCAAGTTTTGAGAGCATTTTGGAGCCTACTTTGATGTTGACCAAATTGTCATCAACCAGCAGGATTCGGAGTTTTTGCCGTTTTTCCTCGAATTCATGTTGAGATTCAGCCGTATCGATAATCTTGGCATCGGTAAGTTCTTTACCTATGCAGCGGGCCAGCTGTTCGTAGAAAAGTGATCTTTTTATAGGTGAAGGAATGATCGTGTCATAATTTTCAGGTGGTTCAGTATTTGGCGCGGTTAAGGCGATAGTAAATTGAGGGTGCAAAATTTTCGGCAGAGAATTTTGCAGGTTACAGGGTTCAGGTTGCTGTGTGAGATCAGCAATGATCATGGTGTAGGGTCTGTTCTCTGTTTGGGCTTCATACAAATGTTGATTAAGAGATGGAAAAGAATCAGCTCGATCAATTTCACAGCCTAAAGCGAGAAGGTGTTGTTCGACGACTTCGCCGGCAGGTTGTAGCTCTGCTTTAATATTGTCTATGGGCGGGGTAAAGAGGAGAAAACGCTGTTCACTGAAGAGTGTTGCCTGGGTCGGTAGAGCCGATTCCGGGTCACGGCGCAGAACCACGGTGAACCAAAAGGTTGAGCCGTGACCCCACAGACTTTTAATGCCGATCTCACCACCCATTAATTCGGCCAGTTGTTTCGAGATTGCCAGGCCTAAACCGGTGCCGCCAAACTCTCTGGTGGTCGAGGAGTCAACCTGTGAAAATGACTGGAATAGTCTGTTTATACGGTTTTCAGGAATACCGATACCGGTGTCGGTGACCTGAAAAAGCAGTTTCACCTCTTTTGCTTCCTCATGTTCCAATAAAACTCTGACAATAATCCCCCCTTTTTCCGTAAACTTTATCGCATTATTAGCCAGATTTATCAGGATCTGGCGTAAGCGTACCGGATCACCCTGGAGTTGCTCAGGGATGCGATGGTCAACAATACAGTGGAAAAAGAGATTTTTTTCAGCCGTTTTAAGAGAGAGGAGGCCGAGCAGATCATCAGTTGTTTCGCGAACTTGAAAAGGGATCTCCTCAAGTTCCAGTTTGTTGGCTTCAATTTTGGAGTAGTCAAGGATGTCATTAATGATATGGAGCAGGCCTTCACCATTTTTAATGATGATATTCAGGTAATCACGCTGGTCGTAATCAAGTTGGGTGTCGAGCAACAGGGAAGAGAAGCCGATGATGGCATTCATCGGCGTTCTGATCTCATGACTCATGTTAGCGAGAAATTCGCTTTTGGCAACATCGGCAAGTTCGGCATCAAGAGTCATGCGGTTGGCCCGCTGGATTGCCAGTTCAAGTTGTTCGTTGATTTCATCAGCTTCTCCGGTGGCTCGGCGCAGGGCGGTGCGGTCGTGCAGGGTGGCGGAGAAAAATTGTTGATCCTGATCTTCTCTGATATGGGCGATTAGAATTAGATGGCAGATAAGCTTTGCAAAAGGGGTGACGACATCAATTTCACCTTGCCACTGGCCGCTCTTGACCGCCAAGGGTAGCGCTTCTTTTTCAATATTGAGGCAATCATTTTTCGAAAATATCTGAAAAAAAGACAAGGGTGAGAGTTCTTCATTCTCCTGAATACCGAGAATTCGTCGACCCGACGGGTTGAGATAGGTCATGGAACCATCTTCAGTAAACATGACCACCGGGTTCGGCGATATTTCAATGATCTCAATGAGACGGTTTTTCTCTTCCTGGATTCGCAAGAGCTCAGAACCTTCTCCCGTGCGGCTCTGTTTATCAGTTAAGATCAGCTGTTTTTGTAGGTTCCTGATTTCGGCTTCAATTTGCGCAATGTTCAGATTTTGATTTTTTTTCATAACCATTAGCCTTTTCGTAGCAGTTCAGCCAGTAGACTTATCGGATGTGCGGTTTGCCATTGGCTGTTGGCGACTACCGCTCCTTCAGTCAGTTGTAAAAGGCATCCGGGACAGCCACTGGTGACAATCTCGGCGCCACTGGTATCGGCATCGTGGGCCTTTTCGGCCAGGATTTTCCGGGATAGTTCCTTGTGGGTCAGGCCAAAGGTGCCGCCGGCTCCACAGCAGCGTTCAGGGTGTCGCATCTCAATAAAATTTTCACCGGCGATCAGTTTAAGCAGCCAGCGGGGCTGACTGGTAATGCCTTGTCCTTTACGTAGATGGCATGGGTCATGGTACGTGATCTTCTTATCAACTCTATTTCCCCCTACCAGTTGTTCCAGTTTTTCCCGGTGACGGAAGAGAAACTCGCTGATATCCAGAATTTCACAATCTTCCGGGAGATCTTCATATTCCTTCAGGGCGTGGCCGCAGGAGGCGCAACCGGTAACGATCTCCTTGATTTCTGAGTGTTTGCGAAAGACTTCCAGGTTACGTAGTTGCAATTCCTGGTTTGATTCCTGATCGCCGGCTCCCCAGGTTACCATACCGCAGCAAGCCAATTCTTTCGGCATAACGCCTGAAAAACCGAGCCGTTCAAGGACATAGAGCAGGTCAAGTCCCATCTGAGGATAAAGATAACGAGTTGCGCAGCCGGGAAAATAGAGAACCGGTTTCAGCGCAGTTTCCGTTTGTGGTTTTTTGGTCAAGTTTAAATAGTCGTCAAGGTGTCGCCGGGGCAGGGCCGGGATTACGGTTTTACCATCAATCCCCGGCAGAGGCAGGCGGCGTACCAGGCCGCTATGCCGCGGCAGGCGGCGCCAGAGGAGCCACTGCATCCAGGAGCCGGCTTTGATAAACCGAGGCAGGGAGAGAACCCGGTTTTTTAACAGCGAGAAGGCACTTTTTTTGATTTGGTTTAGACCTGATTGTTCGGTTTGCCGGTGTCTGGCATCGGCAATAATCTCAGTGATCTTAACCCCTTTGGAACAATTATCTTCGCACGAACAGCAGAGGAGGCAGAGGTCTACGGCCTCGAGCCAGCCGGGTGTCAGCGGTTCTTCATCGTCGAACCTTTCATCAAGCTGCCGCTCAATATGGTTAAGTTTGCCGCGGGCGACCATCTCTTCGCGACCGGTCTGCCGGTAGATCGGGCAGACCGCCATGCAGGCGCCGCATTTAACGCATTTGTTCAACTCCTGTTGCCGGACAGAGGGGGTAATTGTCATGGTTTATTATTCCTGTTTTGTTGAAAAAACGTAACAATTCAGCGTAAGTAGAAAAGCACTGTAGATTGATGGATTTCAGTAAATTCCGGGGACTTAACCTGATTCTCCGAAGTGAATCGGGATTTTGTCCCCGGAATTTGCGGGTTAGCAGAATAGTTACGAAAAAACCGCCTCAATTTTTTTCTCTAAATCAGCTTGTTGTATCGGTTTGATAATATAGCCGCTGATTCCCATGCCCAAGGCGGTTTTGACATATTCGAGACCGTTTTCAGAGGATATGACAAG
>JAYEGS010000331.1:0-1713 GCA_034659215.1 Pseudomonadota bacterium
CATAAATTATCATTACGACAAATAGGAGAAAATTATGATTAAAACTGTTATATTTGCTTTTCGCGGTGATCCCATCTGTTTCGTCCATGTTCTTTTGCATGGTCTTGAGATGGCGGCCAAAGGTATGGAGGGGAAAATTATTATCGAGGGAGATGCAGTGAAATTGGTTTCTGAAATGGCGGTTCCAGGTCATTTTCTCAATCAGCTTTATGTTAAAGCTAAAAAGCAGGGTTTGATTGTTGGTGCTTGTCGGGCTTGTGCGACTAAACTTGGAGTAGCTGGAGCGGTTGAAGCCGAAGGTGTTGCTTTGATAGGAGAAATGTCCGGTCACCCCTCGATGTCATCCTATATTGAAAATGGATACAAGGTTATTACTTTCTGATGACGAAAGTTACAAATCCTAAGCCCGAATGTACTTACCGTAAAACCTGATAACCGTTTTCCTCAAGTTTTCATCAAGAATGTTCATCGCGGTTTCAGCGATATTTGAGGGCAATTTTCCGTAGAAAGCTTCGGCTATGCCGCCGGTGATGCAGGCCAGGGTGTCACTGTCGCCGCCGATGGAGATTGCATTTCTGATGGCATCTTCATAGTTTTCAGATTCAAGAAAGGCGGTAATTGCTTGCGGTACGGTTCCCTGGCAAGAGACATCAAATATATAGTCCGGTCTGATTTCATCGATGGTTCCGGTTAGATCATAGTGGAATTGCTGGGTGATGTATAATTTTATCATCTTTTTTCCAGCCCCTTTGCGGGCGAGGAAAATGGCGGCCGCTGTCGCTTGGGCTCCCTTGATACCTTCTGGGTGATTATGGGTGAAAGAGGCGAACTGTTTCGCTTTGAACAAGACCTCTTCCAGCGTTTCATAGGCGTAACCGACCGGGCTGGTGCGCATGGCCGAGCCGTTCCCCCAACTGTTGTAGGGCTCGGCGTCAGGGTTCTGGGCCCATTTGTGGAAAGAACCCCCATATCCGGCTTCCGGGTAGCGGCTGTAATATCTCTTCATGACCTCTCCGTAATCTGCATCATTCAAGATCGCTTCAGCCAGGGCAATCGTCAAGACGCTGTCATCGGTGAAAAATGCCTTTGGGCTGAATAGATCGAACTCTTTACTTTTGATATTCTTCCATTCATAAACAGAACCGATAATATCACCAGCTATGGCTCCAAGCATAAAATCACCTCTGATTTTGACGTTTTTTATACAGACAAACCTGTATGTATGGGGGTTTTTTTAACGTTCTTGAGAAGGTATTGCTTTATTAGTTCCACATACTCATCTTTTACATAGAAGCCTCTGGGGTAGATGCCGGAAAATGCATCGTCAAGAGATACCTCCGCACCATAAGTTTCATGACCCCAATGTCCTGTTAGCCATGGCCCACCAATTAGTTGTACGAGATTACGGTTTCGATTATAAAGCACTACCATATTTTCTTTTCTATTGTTGTTTTCTGTTAGCCATCCCGTAATTATTTCAACTTCGTTACGGTTCACGCAGGCAAAAACACGTTTGTCAACAGTTGCGTTCTTGTCGAAAAATTGGCTCTGATTTGCAACCGGGGAGACTGTCAATGAAGAAACCGATGGACGAGAAGTATTTTCTGCCGCTGGTACAACTGGTATAAAGTTAGCGGATAGAAGCCGGCATCCGGCCCTGACCAATATCAGGTGAGCAACAGGGTAAAAGAGAAAAAGAGTAACAATATTCCC
>JAYEGS010000332.1:0-8990 GCA_034659215.1 Pseudomonadota bacterium
CTAGACCCACATTTTAAGTTGGAGTTCTAATCATGAATGAAAAGATTTTTAAGGTTCTGGCTGGAGTTTTTTTTACCATTATCCTTCTCTCCTTCTTTTGGCCTTCGGGAAAAAGTGAGAAGAGTTATAATGTCAACGTGCAAACCATGGTCTACGGCGGGGACGGGCTTGACCTGGCGACGATCGGTTCACTACTGAAAAAAGCCGAGAATGCGTCCGAGTTGGAACGTCTGCTCAACGACCCAAAGACCGGAATTAATAACCTCGACCTCAATGAAGACGGCAAGGTCGACTATATCAAAGTCACCGAATACGGCACTGACCAAACCAAAGGCTTTTCACTGACGGTTGAACCGGTAGCCGGAGAGACCCAGGAAGTAGCAACCATCGAGATCGAAAAAAGCGGCAACAACCAGGCATCCGTCGAGGTCAAGGGTAACGAACAGATCTACGGCCAAAACCACTACCATCGCAGCAGTTTCGGCATGACCGATATGCTTTTTATGTACTGGCTCTTCCGCCCCCATCCCTTCTACATGTCACCCTATGGCTATGGCCACTATCCAGGAAGTTACCGATCCTATAATACGGTCTCCCAAAATAACTATCGGCAACGTACCGCTGGTCAAAGAGATTTGAAAAGTTCTTCCAGCAGCTCTATGAAGGGTAAAGCCACCTCCCCTAATGCCGGCAAAAGTGCGGCTAAAGGGATCAAGACGCCACTGAAAAAACCAACCTCCTCACAAAAAAGTTTCCAGAAACGCAACCCCTCGAAACAGATGAGCAAAAGTTCTTTTGGCCGGAGTTCAAGCTCCCGTCCATCCCGACCATCGGTACGCCGAAGCAGCGGTTTCGGCCGCAGCGGCGGCCGCTTTGGGGGTAAATAAATCTTCCTGACAGAGAACCGGAAACTTATCCAAAATCTTAGCTAATAAAAGGATTAAGCCATGTTTAGTTTTTTATCTTTGCGACCCATTGCCGATCTTTTTCAACCGGTTGCCGCAACCTACCTGCTGGTCATCCTGGCCATCATGGTCATCGGCAAACGGCTGCACAACCATTTTTCAAGCTATGACGTCGACCACGAGCTGACAACCACCGACAATAAAGCCGTTGCCCTCTCGGCTAGCGGATATCTCTTTGCCTTAGGTCTCATTCTCTGGGGAGTCATCACCCCCAATGGCGACGCCACCGTCACCGGTTTCTGGAGCCTGATCGGTGATCTCATCGAAACTCTCTTCTGGGGCTTAATCGGCATCGGCCTGCTCCAGGCCTCGCACTTTCTTAATGATCGCTACCTGCTGCCCAATTTCTCAAACCACAAAGAGATCATCGAAGACCGTAATCTTGGGACCGGCGTGGTCGAAGGTTGTACCTTTATCGCTTCAGGTATTATCATCAAAACTGTTTTAAGTGGTTCCGGTTCCTGTTTTTTTGTCGACCTCTTGGGCACCATCTTCTATTTCGCCGTGGGTCAGGCTGCCTTCCTTCTTTTCGGCCGTCTCTATCAACGCATCAGTCGTTTCGACCTGCACCATGAGATTGAACAAGACAACGCCGCCGCCGGGGTCGCTTTCGGTTTGAGCATGATCGCCGTCGGCATTCTGTTGGCTGATTATATCGCCGCCTACAACTCGATTCCGGGCCTCATCTTCTGGATCCCAATTAGTTTTTTCTTTCTCATCACCGGCCGCTATATCGCCGACAAAATGTTGCTTCCCGGAGCCTTGCTCGACGAAGAGATCAGCCAGGATCACAACTGGGGTGCAGCCCTGATTGAGGGTGCGGTAGCAATCATCATTGCTCTGGTGGTCGGAAACCTCTTCTTTTCTTAAGATGGTAAAGTAAAATGAAAAAATTACCGGAACTTCCTTATCAGCTTGACGAAACGCAGAAACATCACTTTGCCCGTCTCTACCTGCTTGACTACATGATTCAGGAAGAGGTCAAGATCTCGATTCTCCTCGATGAAAAGAATGAGGACTTGGAATCGATCTTTGATGAACTCATGGCTCGCGAACTGATTGAAATCGATCAGCAACAACGCTATTGCGTCAGCCATGAAGGCCAGACCTTACACCAGCATTTTCTCAAACGCTACCGGGAGAACATGGCTTTAAGTGACATCTTCTGCGCCGTCGACCTGAGCCGAGGTGAATTTGCCTTCAGTTTCTATGACGACTACCCGACGAAACCGGAATGGGAGACTTTTTTAGATGAAGACCGCTGGGATGATCTGCGTATTGCTGTTGTCGAATATTTAAACAATGACCCGGTTGAACTCGTCTTCATGAGTTTTATCAACGAAAACCGTTTCGGCCGCGATGCCGACGGCAACTGGCAGTTCGATCTTCTTTTGGGTTCGGTCTGGGATGAGATTCTGGAGATTTGTAACCAATCGATCCACTGGCCGGAACTCGGCTATAAAGATGAGGAGGGAGAAGTTAAGGCAGAATCGGTGATCAAAGATATCATCGCTCAAGGCAATGACATCCTTAATGATTTATAAAAGATGCCAATTTTTCAACATCTATTAGTCTGGTTACGTCAACACAACTACCTGCGCCTGCGGCTGGTTCAGATATTTTCACTGGCCCTCTGCTTAAATCTCTTTTTTGGCCTGATCTTCTACCTTGTCGAACGAACGGCTCAGCCTGAAATCGATTTAGCTGACGGTATCTGGTGGTCAATGGTGACCATGACCACAGTCGGCTACGGGGATCTCTATCCGCAGACTGAAGTCGGACGTTATCTGATCGCCTACCCTTGCATGCTCTTCGGTATCGCGATTATCGGCTATCTCTTAGGAATGGCGGCGGAGAGTGTTTTTGATCATATTACAAAAAGAAAGAGGGGTCTTGTGCAAATCTCTAAAGAAAACCACATCATCATCTGCAATTTTCCGAATCTTGACAAATTGATCCGTTTAACCGCCGAGCTCAAGCTCCACCCGGCCTATAAAGACTCATCTTTTGTGATCGTCAGTGACTCAATCACAAAACTGCCGGAAACTCTGCCGAGCGACGAATTCGCCTTTGTCTACGGTAATCCAACCAGTGAACCGGTGTTGCAAAAGGCCAACCTTAAGGCGGCGGCCGGCGTCTTCATCTTAGCCGCCGACCCCTTCAACAGTGATGCCGACTCGATTACGTTTGCCATCGCCTCAGTCGTCGAACTTCTCCGCCAAGAGCATCACTACGCATTCAAAGTCGTGGCCGAACTCATCCATCAGGAAAATTTCTCACTTTTGCAAAAGGCCAGAGTCGACGGCATTGTCACCCCGGAAGGACTGACCGACTGCCTCCTGGCCCAGGAATTTCTCTACCCCGGTATTCATGAAATCATCACTCAGATCATCAGCAACAAGATCGGCAGCCAGTTCTACATTCTCGAAACCAAACTCGCCGGTCACAAGGTCGCCGACATCCAGGTCGCAGTCCTCAAACATCCCGCCAATCTTCAGGTCATCGGCATCATTAAAGCCGAAAAAACCATCCTCAACCCGGCTAAAAACGTATCGATCGATGAGCACGACAAACTCATCATGCTGGCTGAAAGCCGCCGTGATTTCAGTGTTATCGAACAAGACATTTTAAGCTCTAACTCCAACATTACTCCTCATGGGCGTAAACCTTGAACCCCTGATTTTTGCAATAGTCATCACGCTCGGCCTCCATCAGATCTGTGGCAACCATTGTTTTTACCATTTCGGCAAAACTGGTCTCCGCTTCCCAACCCAATATCTCTTTGGCTTTGGTCGGATCACCGAGCAGAAGCTCAACCTCGGTCGGGCGAAAATAGCGGGAATCGATCTCGATCCGGACTTGGCCGTCAGCCTTATCATAACCTACCTCATCCACCCCTTGGCCGCGCCAGGCAATCTCGACCCCAATCTCGGTAAAAGCATTTTCAACAAATTCCCGTACCGTGCGGGTTTCGCCAGTGGCAATAACAAAATCTTCCGGCTGATCATGCTGGAGCATTAACCACATCGCCTTGACGTAATCGGCCGCATGGCCCCAGTCCCGTTTAGCATCAAGATTGCCGAGATAGATCTTTTTCTGAAAGCCAAGCTTTATCCGGGCCACGGCCCGAGTAATCTTGCGAGTGACAAAGGTTTCACCGCGCAACGGGGATTCATGGTTAAAAAGGATACCGTTACAAGAGAACATGCCATAGGCTTCACGATAGTTCACCGTAATCCAATAGGCGTAGACCTTAGCCGCCCCATAGGGGCTACGCGGATAGAAAGGGGTGGTTTCGCGCTGCGGGGTTTCCTGCACCAAACCGAACATCTCACTGGTTGAAGCCTGATAAAAACGGGTCTTTTTTTCAAGTCCGAGAATGCGAATCGCCTCAAGTAATCGTAATGTGCCCAAAGCATCGCTATTGGCAGTATACTCCGGCGTTTCAAACGAGACCTGAACATGGCTCTGAGCCGCCAGGTTATAGATTTCATCGGGCTGGACTTCCTGAATTATGCGAATAAGATTGGTCGCATCGGTGAGATCACCATAGTGCATCTTAAAACGCACATCGGCCTCATGCAAATCACGATAGAGATGATCGACCCGGGCCGTATTGAACGATGAAGAGCGGCGCTTGATGCCGTGCACTTCATAACCTTTGCCCAGCAGCAATTCTGCCAAATACGCCCCATCCTGGCCGGTAACCCCGGTAATTAAAGCTTTTTTCAAACTGTCCCCCACTTCTCACTCTAATTTGTATGAATTAATGGTTTAAATAAATGTAACTATTCAGCGTAATGTACTCTTCAAACTATCTCGATACGGGGACATTGCTCCAGGCGGCGGCCAAGCCGCTTGCCGATCTGAGCTGTGTCCCCCTCGAAGCCGGGCGAAGCCAATGTTCGCACCATTTGTAGTGGCTTTAAGGTTATTCGATGCTTCTTTAAATCAACCATGACGAACAGCTATCGCTGTTTTTCAGCACATTGTCAATCCTTTTTCTGATGACAAACGCAGAAGATCGGAACTTTTCACGACGCCATCAATCTTAATTTTTTCAAATAAAACCTCATTCCTCTTGACCAGGCCTGAAAATCACCCTATATTCACATCTGATAAGTCGAAGATCCCCAAAATACGCAAAGAACCCACAAACGTCAACCTGATCAAACCGGTAAAAAGGATGTTGTATGGAACAGGTAATCGTAACCAGCTCATTAAAAGAAGATCTCGCCAGTTTTCTCGAATTCAACGAATTTACTGTTGAAACGCTTAGTGAAACCCTCTACAGGGTCGAACGTGATGATGAATTACCAGTCTTCATCAACTTGGAAGGCGGTCATCTCTATTTCGAAATTGACCTTGGCAACATCAGTTCATTCGCCACCGAAAAACTCTACCATGACCTGCTTGATCTCAACACCGAAATCCTGCCGGTCGCCTTTGGTCTCAACCGGGCCAACCCCGACGATCCGCGTTTGGTTCTGGTCGAGAGCCGCGAAGCGGATAATCTTGACAGCAATGAACTGCTTTGCGTTTTCACGACCCTGGAACTGGCTGTTGATCGGGCCGAAACCTTGCTGGCCGACTATTTAAAATAGATTTTAAAGGAGAATAGAGAGATGAGTATCTTTAGTAGAATATTTAAGGTCGGACAGGCCGGAGTCAACAAAGCCATCGACAAATTGGAAACCCCGGAACTTATGCTTGATCAAGCTATCCGGGATAAAGAAAAACAGATTAAAGAAGCCAAACAGGCAGTAATGTCCTGCATTGCCACCGAGAAACATGCCAAAGCTCTTCTCGGCAAAGAAAAACTTGAGCAGAGCAACTGGGAAGCCAAAGCCGAAGCCGCACTACGAGCCGGACGCGAAGATCTCGCCATGAAAGCCCTGAGCCGGGCCGCAGAGCACGAGAAAAAAGCTCTGGAGATGGAACCTCGCTGTCAAGAACAACGTAGCCAGATTGACAGTCTTAAACAGGATGTCCGGCGGATTGAAGACGAACTGGCGGAATTTAAACGTAACCGCGATTTCATCATTGCCCAGAGTAAAGCCTCGGAAATCAAGAAACAGATCTACCAGGCCAAAGCCAAAATGTCGGATAAGCATAATGCCGATGATCTCATGGCCCGGATGCGGGCCAAAGCCGAACGCTCCTCCCATGAAGCTGATGCGGCGGCCGAGATGGCCGCCGATAGCGGCGACAGCCTGGAAAATGAGTTTGCCGGTTTGGGCGAAAGCAGTGCCGATCAGGCGGTCAACGACAAACTCGCGGCCCTCAAAGCAAAACTCGGAAACTGACCCACAAACAATCTTTATAAAAAGCACAAAATCAGCCTCGGCTGATTTTGTGCTTTTCTTTTTACGTATAATCTCAGAGATCAAGAGTTTTCATGGAATCAACAGCCCCTGCACAAAATATCATCTCAAACATGGACACCTCCCGCGAAGCTTTTCAACAGGCCAGAAATCGTATGAGAGGTGAGATTATCGGCCAGGAAGTTCTGGTTGATCGTCTTTTGATTGCCTTGCTCGCCGATGGTCACCTTTTAGTTGAAGGCGCCCCCGGACTGGCCAAAACTCGAGCCGTAAAAGCTCTGGCGGATTGCATCGAAGGTGATTTTCAACGCCTGCAATTCACCCCCGACCTCCTGCCCGCTGATCTTACCGGAACCGAGATCTACCAGCGCAGCAACGACTCCTTTCGCTTTCAGCCCGGCCCCCTTTTTCACAACATCGTCTTAGCCGACGAGATCAATCGGGCCCCGGCCAAGGTTCAATCCGCCCTCCTGGAAGCGATGTCGGAGAGACAGATCAGCGTTGGTCGTAAAACCCACTATCTGCCCGACCTCTTCATGGTCATGGCGACCCAGAATCCGATCGAACAAGAGGGCACCTACCCGCTGCCGGAGGCCCAGCTCGATCGTTTCCTCATGCAGATCAACGTCGACTATCCCGACTATGAGAGTGAAAAGAAGATTCTTGAACTGGCCCGACGGGAAGCTTTAAGCGAACTGGACAAAAAGTCGACTCATACGACAATTCTCAGCCCCGAGACAATCACCAAAGCCCGCCACACGGTTCTTGATCTGCACATGGCCGACCCGCTTAAGGAGTATATCGTCCAACTAATTCTCGCGACCCGCGATCCCAAAGCCTGCGGCGAAAAGATGGGCCGTTGGATTGAGTACGGGGCCAGCCCGCGAGCCACCATCGCCCTTGATCGTTGCGCCCGAGCCCACGCCTGGCTCCAGGGCCAGGAGTATGTGACCCCGGAAAACATTCAGGCCATTATTCATGATATCCTGCGCCACCGCCTGCTCCTGACGTTTGAGGCTGAGGCTGAAGGGATCAATAGTGAGCAAGCGATTGACGAACTCTTACGCCACATCCCGGTGCCTTGATAAAATATGCGCCTGGCAAGATTTCTTAGAAAACCGCGAGCTTCGGCCGTTAACGGGATTACCTGTACGACCGAAGAACTTCTCGATCTGCGCCATACGGCTCGCTCCCTGATCGGCAAGAACAGTCAAAAAGCTTACTCGATCATGGCCGGCAGCACGCTCTCCAAGTTTCGCGGAAGGGGCATGGATTACGCCGAGTCACGCATCTATACTCCCGGTGATGATATCCGCAGTATCGACTGGCGGGTTACGGCTCGCAGCGGTAAAACCCATACTAAACTTTACGCCGAAGAGCGCGACCGCCCGGTCATGACCCTGGTCGATTTCAGTCCCTCCCTCTATTTCGGCACCAAAGAAGCGTTTAAATCGGTGATTGCCGCCAGGCTTGCGGCGACGGTGGCCTGGACCGCAACCTTTAATGGTGACCGTATCGGCGGCACTCTTTTGACGCCTGAGGAAAAATTTGATTTAAGGCCTCAAGCCGGGCGCAAAGGCGTATTAACCCTGATCCATGCCCTGGTTAAGGCAACCAAACCACCCACATCCGAAAATTCCGACTCATCCCTGGAACAGGTTCTCCATCACGGGATGCGCACGATTCGACCCGGCAGCCGGATTTTCCTGATCAGTGATTTTTACCACTACGACCAACAGCTTGAACACAATTTAAGTCGCCTTTGCCGCCATAACGACCTGATTCTCTGCCAGGTTATCGACCCTCTGGAACTAAAAGCGCCACCTCCAGGCCTTTACAGCATAACCAACGGCCAAAACCAGGCCCAACTCAACACCAAGACTGCGGCCGTGCGTCAGGCTTACAGTGAAAAATTCAACCAGCGCCAAAAGAACCTCAGCCGGATCGCCACCAACCTGAAACTCCCCTATCTTAAAATCGTCTCCGGTGATGATATCGCAGGAATTATGCGTCGCGGACTGAGTCTGAAAAGAGATGTGAGCCGACCATGAATCCAACCACGCAAAACCCCTTGGCCGCGCTCAAGGATATTCATCTGCCTCCGACTCCGAGCTGGTGGCCCCCGGCCCCGGGCTGGTGGTTGGTAACGTTATTATTGCTGGCAGTAATCAGCTACGGCCTGATTAAATGGCGGCAGCGGCAACAGCGGCTGCGGCCGATCAAGCTGGCCTTAGCCGAACTCGCCCAACTCGACTTAAAAACCGACAATCCCGAACAACGCCACCTGGTTCTGCAAGAAATATCAGCCCTGATCCGACGTTTTTGCATCGTTTTTTTTCCGCAAGCTCCGGTAGCCGGACTCTGCGGAGAAGCGTGGCTCGATTTCCTCATCAAAGAGGCCCCGGCTAAAAGCCAAAACAAAGCTGAAAACAGAAGTAAAGAGCAGGATGAATCGACCCGTAAAAAACTTCGTCCTTTACTTGAAGAGACCTACGCGCCCACCAGCAATACCGACTTGGTAAACCTCGGCCAACTTGTTAAAGAGTGGTTCTCCGGCCAGAGGTGGCGTTCATGATTGAATTTGCTTGGATTAAAATTTTCGCGGCCCTGCCGCTCCCCTTACTGGTCTACCTGCTCCTACCCCGAGCTCGCAGCAACTCCGGCCGGGCTCTGAAAATTCCTTTTTTTCAAGAGCTTGAAG
>JAYEGS010000333.1:0-8964 GCA_034659215.1 Pseudomonadota bacterium
AGTATTGATTTTCATAATCCGGATAGAGGTGAAAAGGCCCTAAACCAGCCAGCGCAACCTCTTTCACTTTGGTTTTTGTTTTATGACAACGGGCACATGGAGCCTCATTAACTTTAAGACCATGCACAGCTTCACCCTGATGACAGTCGATACAGTTACCACGGTCGTAATCGAAACTCATGTCGCCTTTGCGGTGAGCTTCCAGGCGAAAAGTTGTCAAATGCTCAAGTAGAGTCTTAATCTTGCGCTCTTTATGGCAACTTCCACAAGTCTCGGTCAGATTGGCCCGATTGACTGTCGAGAGCTCATTCTTGGCCCCATATATATAGTGTCGGGTATGACAATGATAACAGTTTGGAGCATTCTCTTTACCCGCGAGCAGATCTTTACCATGTTGACTCTGATAGTAACTGTCACCGACGATTTTTCTTTTCGGAATTCTGACATTCTTCTTTTTCAGCCGCTCACGCGCCCCGTATGGAAATAGGCCTTCGATTTTCGAGTGGCAGGCAAGACAGTTAACCTTCTGGAAACCGCTACGACAATGCCTGGCCGAAGCCGCATCTTCATGACAGTCGATACACTCCAGTTTCTTGCCGTGCAGGGTTTGTTTGAACTCTTCAACTTCAATATGAAGCACCGCTTGAGAACCGTCAAGTCGACCGGAAGTCAAGTGCGGCTCTTTATGACACTTCATACACTCTTCATTAGTCCGCGGTTTTGCCACTTCCTTGGGAATCGGCAATAAACCATCGACGCTCACCATAATCCGCCCATCCGGCGAATGAGTTATTGCCGCTGTTGCCTTATCAGGTGTAACAGCTCCATGATCTACTGCCTGTGCATCTCGGCCAAGTACCAGCAAGCCAAGCACCAGCAACAGACCTAGAACCTGCGGCCAAACCCGGCTTCCGGAAAAGTACCGGTGTACGTTAGGAAAAATTTGTTTTTCAGTCATCCTAGACATCCCCAACCTCCAGGGCTTCAGCAACCAGCTCAACCACATCCTTAACTTTGACATCATTTTCCCGATTATGAAACTTCAAACCATCCTCAAACATAACCATACAGAAAGGACAGGCCGTAACCGCAATTTCGGGCTCTTTTTCGAGCGCCTGCGCGACCCGGTTATCATTAATTTTAGTTCCTATATCCTCTTCCATCCACATCCGGCCGCCACCAGCACCGCAGCAAAAACCACGCTTATGACTACGATCCATCTCGACCAAGTCCATCCCCGGAATCTCACCCAAAATTTCCCGTGGCTGAGCATAAACATCATTGTAACGTCCGAGATAACAGGAGTCATGATAAACCGCCTTAGCCGCCAGAGGACGTTTTAAATCAAGACGCCCCTCAGCCAACAGCTGCGCAATAAACTCAGTATGATGTAGAACATTAAAGTTACCACCCAACTGCTGGTAATCTTTTTTCAAAGTATTATAACCATGCGGACACATGACGATAATATTTTTGACACCGTAACCGTTCAAGGTCTCAATATTTTCCATCGCCAGCGTCTGATAGAGATATTCGTTACCCAGCTTCCGGGCCGAATCACCACAACACTTCTCTTCTTTACCTAAAATCGAGAAGGAGACCCCGGCCGCCTTGAGCACTTTAACCAGTGAGTTTGTAACCTTCTTATAACGATCATCAAAAGAGCCTGAACAACCGACCCAGAGGAGATATTCGACATCGCTGTTTTCAGCCATCGTCGTAACCCCCAAACCTTTGGCCCAATTCCCGCGATCGGCCCAACCAAGTCCCCAAGGGTTACTGTTATTTTCAAAGTTCTTAAAGACCAGCTGAACTTCAGCCGGAAAACTGGACTCCATGAGCACCAGGTTACGCCGCAAATCGACAACCTTGTCAATATGCTCGACATACATCGGACAGACTTCCATACAGGCGCGACAAGTTGTACAAGCCCAAATCTCATTTTCAGTCAGGTAGCCGCCACACAAAACCTTCTCTTCATCGGGAAGGCCCCAGGTAATATCTTCGCCATCGGCCTTGCATTTGGTGATAATCGCACTCTTATCATAAAGACAGTCACGGATATCCTGAACCATCTTTTTCGGAGTTAAAGGTTTATCCGTAAGATAAGCAGGACAATTATCCTGACAGCGGCCACAACGGATACAGGCATCGGAGTCCATGAGCTGTTTCCAGGTAAACTGATGAACATGAGCCACCCCGAAAGTCTCGGAGTTTTCAATATCAAGCAGACTGACTACGCCTTTTGGTTTATCTGAACGGTAGTAATTGTTGAGCGTTCCGACAATAACATGAAAGAGTTTAGTGTAGGGTGCAGTCCCGATAAGCAAGATAATTGCATAAAAATGGAGACGCCAAACCCAGGTTATAGTCTGGGCGCTAATTTCACTGCTGAATGGGGATAGAGCTAAAGCGATCAGTGAACCAATCGGGGCAAACCAGGTACCTTCGGGAGTTGTAACCGCCAGACGCAGGCCCTCAACGACAAAGCCGCTGACAAAGATAAAAAGGAGCCAAATCAAGATCAGACTATCTTCACCACCACGTTCATCAAGGCGGTCAGGCTCGACCCCGTAACGACGGTGATAGGCCATCAGCAGTCCAACCAAAGCCAGGGCACCAATCAGATCAAGAACCAGAGAGATAACACCGGCAGCTCCCGGAGACAATGTCGCGATATGAAGCTGGGCAAAAACAACAAAAACAAAGGGTGTAAAAAAACCAAAGAAAAGGAAGAGATGCATATAGCCGGGCCAAGCCTCTTCCATGATCCGGTCATGACCGACCACCGAAGCAAACATGGCGGCAAAACGCTTACCGCGATTTCCCTCCCGGATTTCGGGTTCGCCGACCCGCCAACGCGCAATTTTTCCGGCACATCCATAAATCAGAAGCGCCAAACTTAAGCCGATGATCAATACATCAAGTGAATTCAGCATAACCTTTTCTTTCCCTGGTCAACTTGTAAAAGGACAGATACGAAAAACCAGCCCCAACAGCTCTTAATAAAAATGAACAACCACTCACATTAGCGTGTTCGCGGAGCTTGTTAACATAAGCACGAGGCCTTTGTCAAGTGACAAACTGTATACTTCATACTAAAAACGAAAGATAATTATCAATAGTGAACTTTAACACATAAGCGGTAAAAATTGATTCCACACATTAACAACAAAGCATTGATATTTACAGTTCGACACTGAAAACGCAGACTGAGACCGAACTAATAAATCTAACGTGCGTTATCAGCAAGAAAGGAGCCAAAGTAAAAGGGCAGGCCTCACAGCCTGCCCTTACAACAATATTTTGCCTATTCGGCTCTCTTGCGGCCTATTCCCTAATAAACCCCTTTACCGTTGAAAAATGGCCCATATTTGCGATCAACACCTTTGATATGACCAATCAACCAATCTTTAAGGAACTCTAAGAGATCAAGAGAGAGGGTCGCCTCACCGGACTTAAGTTTATTCTGAAAATCGACGACTTTAGCAACAAATTCCCGATGGATAACGATATGACTGTCATAATCGGGATATTGATGCTCGACCATGAGCTTCTCTTCAGCCGCAAAATGGGTACCGGTATAATCGACCAGCTCATCCAGCACTCTGATAATGACATCATTACCACGCCCCGTCTTCATCGCCTTGTAGAGTTCATTGATCAGATCAACAAGTCGGTGATGTTGGTTGTCAAATTCGCTGACCCCATTCTCCAGACTACTGCTCCAAGGCATCAGGTCGGCGACTTGAGTGGTTGATGAGGTTGATGAGGTTGATGAGGTTGATGAGGATGATGATGACAAGGCTGAGGCGGCTTTTTTATCAAGTTTAAAACGCATAACTATACTTTTTAAGCGTTCACTGAGACCACCAAGATCATCGGCACTGTTATTAACCTGTATACTACTGTCACTAAGATCACCAGCCAGGGCACTAACCTCGGCGATATCAGCCGAAATCTCACCGGCTACCGTCGAACTCTGGACAATATTTTCGTTAATTTCGGCAATTCCCTGGGAAGCCTGAGCCACACTGCCGGCAATCTCGCGGGTGGTTGCCGACTGCTCTTCGATAGCCGCCGCCACCGTCGTCACCAACTCACTGACCTCCTCAATAACTGTGGTAACTCCGCGAATATCCTCAACCGTCGCCCCGGTTGAACCCTGCATCTCCTCAATAATTCGACGAATATCCTGGGTCGCTCCCGCAGTCTGGCGGGCTAGTTCTTTGATCTCATTGGCAACTACGGCAAACCCCTTACCGGCTTCACCGGCCCGAGCCGCTTCAATTGTAGCATTCAAGGCTAAAAGATTGGTCTGCTCAGATATTTCATTGATCACCGCTGTAACTTTGCCGACTTCCTGAGCGGCTCGACCCAACTCATCAACCTTTTCCGAAGCCTGGCGCACCCGTTCGACTGCAGCCAGACTGATGGAACGGGATTTTTCCGTACTCTGAGCAATTTCACCGACTGTAGAGGTCATCTCTTCGGCTGCCGCTGCGACCATATTGACATTGCCCGCCGTGGTCTCGGATGCGTCGGCAACCGTGCCCATATTAACGCTCATCTCTTCGGCGGCCGCCGCCACGGTATTACTTTTAGCCGAGGAATTACCGGCAGCATCACCAAGTCGTTCGGAAATTGCGGAGAGCTCGGTCGAAGAGAGGGTCAGAGATTCAACACCTTTAAAGATATCACCGGCAATCTCGATCAGACCCTGCTTGGTCTTACCCAGGGCCGCCAACATACTGCCGGGCCGAGCTCCGGCATCGATGGCAACCGTCAGATCCCCTTCGGCGATCTTTATCAGGATTTCATTCATATCTTCCGGTTCGCCACCCATGATCCGGGCAAAACCGGAGCGCACCCAGAATATAACGGCAATAGCGATCAAAATGCCAAGTAGAGCCACCACGACAATTGAGGTCTCAACTTGTGCGGACTTAGCCATCGCCGCATTATCGGCCTCCGCTTCAATTTCCAACAAAGCCACTTGAAGCTCATGAAAAATCTTAAAAGTCAGAAGCAGAGCAGGCTGTGTAATCGCACGATAATCGCCCTTGGCACCTTCTAGATCTTCGGCCTCACTTAAGTTCAGATTGACATCACGAACCGATTCATGCAGTAGCCGATGCGGCTCCTCAAATCTCTTAAATAAGGGCACCAACCGGGGGAAGCGAGCTTCAAGAGCTTTACGTGGCGCGCCATAGAGCCATTTACCGAAACCACACTTATGATCATCCACTTCAACGTCAACCAACAGTCCTGGAGTGTAGATCTGCAAGAGTGTCTGTTCAACCTTCTCGGCAAATTTATGGTGATCGATCTCCATCTTCTGCAATTCGACCATCGTATCCATCGCAAACATAGCCTCTGCGTCATATTTTTGCATACTCTTGATGCCAAAATGCGAAACCAACCCTAAAAACACGAGCAGAGCCCCGATCACAACCAACCCCAAAAAAATCTGCCGACTGAGTTTTAAGCGCATTTAAAATCCTCCTTAAACATCCAAATCTAAATTATTCGCTGCCTCGTCATACATCAACCTAACCCGGAAAACCGCCTATCCCTGATTTTTTTTCGTCTGTTTCGTATCTTTCGTGGTCAAAAAATGAACAACCGTACTGTCGAGACGATATCCTCTGCATACACAATGGTGTACAATTGTTAACATAGCATACCAGTCAACTGATTTCCAGTTTTTTAAAGTTAAAAAAAACACAATCTCATTTTAAAAAAAGTAACTATTCAGCTAACCCGCAAATTCAGGGCACACAATCCCGATGTCCTTCGGAGAATCGGGTTATGTCCCCAGAATCTGCTGAAATACATCAATATACAGTGCTTTTCCACTTACACTGAATAGTTACAAAAGAACATCTATAGAAACTAATCTGATTTCAAGTTGACAAGTGCTCCCGAATCGGTTAAATGGGCCGTTGAAATTTTATTTTTTTGCTCCACATTCGACAGTTAACGTTAAGTGGTAACAAAATATTTAAGGAGAGAGATCAATGAAAACACCCCTCTGGCAACCCTCCGCCGAACGTATCAAAAACTCCAATTTGAGCTGCCTAATGGCTCAACTGAAAGAGAAAAAGGGCCTCGAATTTGCCACTTATGACGAACTTCATAAGTGGTCGGTTGATGAACGGGCCGACTTTTGGGAGAGTGTCTGGGAATATGGCGGCATCATCTCTAGTAAAGGCTACGATGAAGTTATGGTTGATGGCGACAAGATGCCGGGAGCTAAATGGTTTACCGGCGCCCGCTTAAACTTTGCCGAAAACCTTTTGCGTTTCCGTGACGAAAAAGAGGCCATGGTCTTTAAAGGCGAAAACCAGGAAGCGATCCGCATCAACTATGCCGACCTCTATAATCAGGTGGCAAAGCTGGCAAAATCCCTGCGTGAAGCCGGAATCAAAAGCGGCGACCGGGTTGCCGGATTTGTCCCCAATATGATCGAAACCGTGGTTGCCATGCTGGCGGCAACCAGTATAGGAGCTATCTGGTCCTCCTGTTCTCCGGATTTCGGGATCAAAGGCGTTCTCGACCGCTTCGGTCAGATTGAACCCCGAATCCTCTTTACCGCCAACGGCTACTCCTACAACGGCAAAGAGTTCAGCTCGCTGGAAAAAATTGGCGAAATCTTAGGTTCACTGCCTTCGATTGAAAAAGTCATCGTTATCCCCTACACCGAAGAGCGGGCCGATATCAGCGCGATCAACAATGCGATCCATTTCCAGGATTTCCTGAGCCAAGAGGATGGACTTGAAATTGAATTTGAGCAGCTTCCTTTCGACCACCCCCTCTATATAATGTACTCTTCCGGCACCACCGGAACCCCCAAATGTATTGTCCACGGCGCCGGCGGCACCCTGATTCAACATTTGAAAGAGCATATCTTCCATGTTGACTTAAAACGTGAAGACCGGATCTACTACTTTACGACCTGCGGTTGGATGATGTGGAACTGGCTGGTTTCGGCTCTGGCAGTCGGTGCTACCGCCATCCTCTTTGACGGTTCCCCCTTCTACCCTGATGGCGGTGCCACGTTCAAATTGGCTCAAGATGAAAAGATCACGGTTTTTGGGACCAGCGCCAAATTTTTTGCTGCCGTCCAGCAGGCTGGAGTCACCCCGGGTAAGACCTACGACTTAAGCTCAATCAAAGCAATCTGCTCAACCGGCTCACCACTTTCAGCCGAAAGTTTCGAATATGTCTATCGTGAAGTTAAAGAGGATGTAAACCTGGCCTCGATTTCGGGCGGCACCGACATCATCTCCTGCTTTGCTCTCGGCAACCCGATCCTGCCGGTTTATATCGAAGAACTCCAGTGCTGCGGTCTCGGCATGAAGGTTGAAGCCTTCGACGATTTCGGCAAACCGGTCTTCGGAGAAAAGGGCGAATTGGTCTGCACCGCGGCCTTCCCCTCAATGCCGATCTACTTCTGGAACGATCCCGACAACCAGAAATATCATGATGCCTATTTCGACACCTACAACAATATCTGGTGTCACGGTGACTATGTCATGATCACCGAAACCGGCGGCGTCATCATCTATGGCCGTTCCGATGCAACCTTGAATCCCGGTGGAGTCCGTATCGGCACAGCCGAAATCTATCGCCAGGTTGAAACCATCTCAGGCGTTAAAGACAGTGTCGTCATCGGCCAGAATTGGGAAGAGAGTGACGTGCGGGTTATCCTCTTTGTCGTCCTTGAAGATGGGGTTGAGTTGACCCCGGAGTTCGAAAAACTTATCAAAACGACAATCCGCAAGGATACAACCCCACGCCATGTCCCGGCCAAAATTATTCCGGTTGCCGACATTCCTTATACAATCAGCGGTAAAAAGGTTGAGCTCGCAGTTAAACGTATGGTTCATAATCTGCCGATCACCAACCGCGACGCTTTGGCCAACCCTGAAGCTCTGGAAAATTTCAAGGAACTTGAGGCCTTGAAGAGCTAAGAGTTAGATTACGAAACAGAAAAAAAGCACAAAAAAAGCCCCGCTTCATCAGCGGGGCTTTTTTGTGCTTGTCACTTTTTTAGACCATCAAAAATCTTCACTCATCGGCAGAGCCTTCTGATTACCAACAGACGATTTCGTTGTAAAGCTGCCGCCCCCATGCCCAGCACTATGGTTTAAGGCTTCCCCTCGACCACCAACAACTAAAACATGCAAGCCTTCCAGCATCTCGACAATATGCTCGATCTGCTGGCCTAAATCGCCGACTGCAGCCGACGACTCTTCGGAGTTTGCCGCCAGATTGTGAGTCACAGCCTCCATCTCGGATGCCGAGCTATTCACCTGTTTGAGACCGCCGGTCTGTTTCACGGAAGCTTCGCTGATCTCGGCAATCAGGGTACGGACTTTACTCGTTAATTCATTAATTTGAGTGAATGATTCATCAACCTTGCGAGAGAGCTCAACCCCAGAGTCGGAGCGCTCAACCGCCTGACCAATCAATTCCGCCGTATTTTTGGCGGCTTCGGCACTGCGGTGAGCCAGCATCCGCACCTCATTGGCAACCACGGCAAAACCAGCCCCGGCCTCTCCGGCCCGGGCCGCCTCAACTGCGGCATTTAGTGACAACAGGTTGGTTTGAAAAGCGATTTCATCGATAGTTTTGATAATCTTGGCCGTCTCATTCGAAGCTTCGCTGATCTCCTGAACGGCGTTGATCATCTCTTTGACCATCGTCGCCCCGCCTTGCACAGCGGTTTCGGTCTCAACTGCCAACTTTTCAGCTTCTCCGGTATTGGCTTCATTCAGATCGGTCATATGACCGATCTCCTGGAGCAAAGCCGCCGTCTCTTCGAGGGAAGCGGCTTGGCGCGAAGCCCCCTCGGCCAGTGAATCACTGCCGCTGGCCACCTCCGCCGAAGCAACCGACATCTGATCAGCAGACTGAAAAATATTATCAGTAAATTTCTTGATTCCATTTGTAATGCTT
>JAYEGS010000334.1:0-6561 GCA_034659215.1 Pseudomonadota bacterium
AGCAAAAAAACAGATACTTTCGCCCTTCAACAGCAGTTGAGCGAGCATTATCACTTAATCTTGTTGATCAAATTTCTTTTTCGAGGTTTGCAGGTGAATCTGGGGGTGGTTTTGTTGGTTATTGTGTTGCCGCTGAAACTAGTGCCGGTTTGGCTCGGTTTTCTGGCCTGGGGGGGGCTGGCTTTTCTGTTTATTGTTCGCAGTTTCAGACCTGGACAATCAGGCGTCGCTCTACGTTGGATTCTCTACCTGATTGTGCCGACTTTAGTTTATCTCGGTGAGCAAGCACATGGATATTTCGGCTACTCCTGGATAAATCGGAGCTGGGTGGAAATTGCCTGCAATTTGAGCTTTTTGTCGCTGGTGATCTTCTCACTGCTGGTTTTGCGCTTTACCCGGCGAGCCGGCTATCGCAGTACGCCGCTCGATTTTCTGATCCTGATTGTCGCCATTATAGTTCCGCTGGTAATCCCGCAGAATCTGGTTGAGGTTCCGGTGGGACTGGTTGTGGCCAAAGTCATTGTTATCTTTTTTGCTTTTGAAGTGGTGATTGAGGAGTCGCGGGGTCCCGTCCGCTGGCTTGAGTTGATGGTTGGGCTGCTTTTATTTATACTTGGAGTGAAAAGGTGTGAGCAGTGGTTCCCGAATTTAATAAATTAAAATTTTATAGTTTAAGGGGGGAGTTTATGTTGCGTCTGATGAAAATATCTCTAGTGATGGGCTTGGTTTTCGTGCTTTTTGCCTGTAGCGGCGGGGGCCCGGAAGAAAAACGGGCCAAATTCTACAATAAAGGGGCGGCTCTTTATGAACAGGGCGATTATGTTAAAGCCGCTCTGGAGTTGAAAAATGCGCTTCAGGTCGATCCCAAATTTGCTCAAGGATACTACCTTCTGGGGATGTGTTCGTTTCGCCGGAGTGAGTTCAAGAAAGCTTATGGAGCTTTTAACAAGGCTCTGGAACTTGATGCCGGTTTGAGTTCAGCCCAGATTATGGTTGGCCGTCTTTTAATGATGGGGGGAGAAACCGAAAAAGCTCTGGCCGAAGCGGATAAAGTTTTGGCGGCAGATGCTACTAACCAGGAGGCTCAGCTCTTGCGCGGGGCTTGCCTTGCGGCTCTGGGTCAAGAGAAAGAGTCGGTCGTGGTGTTGGAGAAACTCTTGGCCGACGGTAGTCAGGAACCTGATCTCTATATTTTGCTTGCCAACCTGCGTCTCAAAAATGAGGATATGGCCGGTGCTCAGAGCTATCTTGAGCAGTTGCTGGCCCATGATGGAGAGCATCGGGCCGGGCACCTGCTTTTGGCCGCAGTTCTTGAACGGCAGAAGAAATTGGCTGAAGCCGAGGTCGAGCTTAAATTGTTGATTTCGCAACAGGCGGAAGAGAAGCAGGCGGAAGCCAGGTTGTTGCTGGTTAAATTCTATCTTCGTAATGACCGGCGGCCGGCGGCCGAAGAGTTGCTTAGATCAATGGTTCAAGAACAGCCGGAAGATGAGCGTTTTCGGGTACTCTTGATCCGCTTCCTGGCCGACCAGCAGGAGGAGGAGAAATCTCTGGTGGTTTTGCGGCAGGGATTGGTGGATTTACCTGAATCTTTGGTTTTGACTGAGATGATGGCTAAATATCAGCTTAGTAAACAAGAGCTCGAAAAGGCGATTTCACTCTTGACCGCTTATGCTGAGAGAATGAAAACCGGTCCTCAATTTCTCCGGGCCAAGCTGTTGTTGGCGCAGGTTGCGGTGCAGCAAAAAGAGTATGATAAGGCTTTGGCGTTGGTTGATGTCGTCCTGGCTGAGAACAATAGTGATCTTGAGGCGCGGATATTAAAAGGAGATCTCCTTTTGCAGCGCCGCGATTTTGATGGTGCGATTGCTGAGTATCGGGCGGTTTTGAAAGAGGTGCCCCGGAATGTGCCGGTCATGTTCAGTCTGGCCAAAGCCCATATCGGCAATAAAGAGAGTAAAATTGCGCTTGAGCTTTTGCAGAAAGCTTTTGACCTTGATGCCAAAATTGCGCCGCTGGCAATCTTGCTGACCCGGGTCTACCAACAAGAGGGAAAGTTTGCCAAAGCTTTGGAAACCGTGGAAAAAGCTCTACAGCAAAATCCGGGAAATTCCGAATTGCTGGAAATGACAGCCAGTTTAATGGTTCGTCGGGGGCGTTCGGCCGATGCCTTGGAGCTCTGTCGCCAGTACTTGGCTAAAAATCCTGATAATCCGCAGCTCAATGTCCTTTTAGCCCAGATTCAGGTTTCAATGCGGGACTTTCCTCCAGCTCAAGAGCGCTTGCTAAAGGTGCTTTCCCAAGATGCCGACAACCGGGCTGCACTCTTTACGCTGGTTCGTCTCGAACTGCTCAAAGGATCGCCGCAGGAAGCCTTGGCGCATGGTCGGGAGCTCCACGAAAAGGATCCTGAAAACCAGATTTACGCTTTGTTGCTGGCCAACCTCTATGAACAGACCGGTAACTTTGCTGATGCCGCAGTGATCTACGGTGAAGTTCTGGCTAAAAACCCACAATCATTGGTGGCCGCTAACAACTTGGCTTATTATTACGCCGAGCATCAAGCCTCGGCCGAGAATATTGTTAAGGCCAAGGAACTTCTCGAACCTTATCTCGATAAATATCGCGAGGAGCCGGTTTTGATGGATACCGCAGCTTGGGTCTACTATCGGGCCGGTGAGTATGATAAAGCCCTGGAACTGCTAACCGGGGTCGAGGAGAAGATTAAACAGGTACCCGAAGCCCTCTATCATCTCGGCATGATCAATAAAAAACTCGGCAACCGGGAGAAGGCCTTAAGCTACTTGCAAGAGGCCCTGGCGAGCAAAAAATTTGTCGCGCCAAAAGATGCCACGGCCGCTCTGCAGGAGTTGCAGCAGTAGAGCCTGCAGATTGTCAAAGCATAAAAAAAAGCGGGGTCTTTATGACCCCGCTTTTTTTATGGATATTGTGACTGTTTCAATTAACCGATATCGGCATGATAGCGTTGCAGGCTTTTGACCTCGCCATGGCCTTTGCGGGTTGCGGCGATGCCTTTGGCGGCGGCGATGGCGGCCGCCATGGTTGTGATATAGGGAACCTTATATTTAATTGCCGTTTTACGGATATAGGAGTCATCGACCGTACTCAGTTTACCGCTCGGCGTATTGACCACCAGTTGCACCTCGTTGTTGGTGATCGCGTCGACAATATTGGGCCGGCCCTCATGGCGTTTAAGAATAATATCTGACTTGATGTCGTTATCGGCGAGAAACTGATGGGTTCCTTTGGTCGCTTTAATGGCGAAACCGAGTTCTGAAAAGCGGGTTGCTACTTCAAGGGCTCCTTGGCGGTCACGGGATGAGACCGTTAAAAGCAGGGTTCCTTCGAGGGGCAGAGTTTGGCCGGCTGCTTCCTGGGCTTTGAAAAAAGCGAGGCCGTAGTTGTCGGCCAGACCCAGAACTTCACCGGTAGAACGCATCTCCGGGCCGAGTAGGGGGTCGACTTCGGGAAACATATTGAAGGGAAAAACCGCTTCTTTAACGCCGAAATGGGTTATTGGCCGACGTTTCAGATCAAGATCGCGCAATTTCTTGCCGAGCATCACTTCGGTTGCCAGCCTTGCCATTGAGATATTACAGATCTTGCTCACCAAGGGGACGGTGCGGCTGGCGCGGGGGTTGGCTTCAAGGATATAGACCCGATCGTCGGCAATTGCGTACTGGATATTCATAAGGCCGACAACCTTCATCTCAAGCGCAATTTTTTTGGTGTACTCCTCGATTGTGTCGATATGGCGCAGCGGGATATTGATCGGTGGAATAACGCAGGCCGAATCGCCGGAGTGAACCCCGGCCAGTTCGATATGTTCCATGACCGCCGGGACGAAGGCATCTTCACCATCGGCTATGGCATCAGCTTCGGCTTCAATTGCATTTTCGAGGAATTTATCAACCAGAATCGGTCGTTCCGGGGTGACATCGGTGGCTTTTTCAACATACTCGCGGAGCATCTCCTGGTCATGAACCACCTCCATGCCCCGGCCGCCAAGCACATAAGAGGGGCGGACGATCAAGGGGTAACCGACTCTTTCGGCGATCTCTAAAGCTTCAGCCAGAGTACTGGCCATGCCCGCCTCCGGCTGCGGAATACCTAGTTTTTTCATCATCTGGTTGAATTGATCACGATCTTCGGCGAGATCGATGGTTTTCGGCGAGGTGCCCAAGATTTTGACCCCGGCTTCTTCGAGCTCGGCCGCCAGGTTGAGCGGCGTCTGGCCGCCGAACTGGCAGACGGCGCCTTCGGGTTTCTCTTTGTCGTAGATGGCGAGAACATCTTCGACCGTCAGGGGTTCAAAGTAGAGTTTGTCGGAGGTGTCATAGTCGGTCGAGACGGTTTCCGGATTGCAGTTGACCATGATAGTCTCATAGCCGGCTTCGCGCAGAGCAAAGGCGGCATGAACACAACAATAATCAAACTCAATCCCCTGGCCGATACGGTTGGGGCCGCCGCCTAAAATCATGATTTTACGGTTTTGGCTGACGGAAACTTTGTCGGGTGCATTATACGTGGAGAAATAGTAGGCCGCATCCTCAACCCCGCTGACCGGAACTGGCTCCCAGGCTTCATTGATATCAAGTTCTAACCGTTTTTCACGAATTACAGTCTCCGATAAACCTAAAATTGAGGCTAGATATTTATCGGCAAAACCATCCTTTTTAGCTTCTTTAAGAAGCTCATCCGGCGGCAGCGAACCTTTAAATTGCAGGATTTTTTCTTCGAGTTGGACGAGCTCCAGCATCTGTTCCAGAAACCAGGCCTTGATATGGGTGAGTTGATGCAGGTTGGCAATGGTTGCCCCTTTGCGCAAAGCTTCATAAATAATGAATTGGCGCTCGCTGCTCGGTTCGTGCAGCATTTCCAGCAGTTCTTCAAGGCTTTTTTGGTTGAAATCCTTGGCAAAACCGAGGCCGGGGCGGCCGTTTTCGAGCGAACGAATCGCTTTCTGGAATGACTCTTTGTAGTTTTTGCCGATACTCATGACCTCTCCGACAGCCCGCATCTGGGTGCCGAGCCGGTCTTCAACGTCTTTGAATTTCTCAAAAGCCCAACGCGCAAATTTGACGACGACGTAATCTCCGTAGGGGCTGTATTTTTCTAAAGTGCCGAGCCGCCAGTAAGGGATTTCGTCCAAGGTCAGGCCGCAGGCGAGCATGGCTGAGATCAAGGCGATCGGAAAGCCGGTGGCTTTGGAGGCCAGAGCCGACGAACGCGAGGTTCGGGGATTGATCTCGATAACTACAACTCTTCCGGTTTCCGGGTCATGTGCGAACTGGACGTTGGTGCCGCCGATAACTTCAATCGCATCAACGATATCGTAAGAGTATTTCTGCAGGCGATCCTGGAGCTCCTTGGAGATCGTCAGCATCGGGGCGGTACAGAAAGAGTCGCCGGTATGAACCCCCATGGCGTCAACATTCTCAATAAAGCAGACTGTAATCTTTTGGTTTTTGGCGTCGCGGACAACTTCAAGTTCGAGTTCTTCCCAGCCTAAGACCGACTCCTCGACCAAAATCTGGTTTACTGGGCTCGCGGCCAGCCCCCGGGTTGCGAGGGTCTTAAATTCATCCTTATTGTAGGCAAATCCGCCGCCGGTGCCACCCATCGTGTAGGCGGGTCGAATAACTACCGGTAGTCCCATCTTTTCAACAATCGCTTCAGCTTCTTTGAGGTTGGTGGCAATATCACTGCGTGCGACTTCGATGCCGAGACGGGCCATCGTATTCTTGAACTCCTGGCGATCTTCGCCGCGTTCAATGGCATCGATATTGACGCCGATAACTTTGACTCCATATTGCTCAAGAACACCTTCTCGGGAGAGGGCAAAAGAGAGGTTTAAGGCGGTCTGACCGCCGAGATTGGGGAGCAGGGCGTCAGGTCGTTCTTTGGCGATAATCTCGGTTATGGTGGCGAGGTTTAAAGGTTCGATATAGGTGACATCGGCAACCGTCGGGTCGGTCATAATTGTGGCCGGGTTGGAGTTGACCAGCACAATTTCATAACCGATTCCTTTTAAAGCTTTACAGGCCTGGGTGCCGGAGTAGTCAAATTCACAGGCTTGACCAATAACGATGGGGCCGGAACCGATAATCAGAATTTTGTTGATGTCTTCGCGTTTGGGCATGAATTTCTCCTGATAAATATGAAAAAGTTAATCGTTACAACGGCTAAGGACTTCGGACAACAGTTTTATCTTCAAGTTGAGAGTTTGTCAATCTTTTCAGCTAATCTATACCAGTGATCGGCATTTTCATAGTCAGCGCTTAAAAGTGATGCCAGAAATGCGAGTTGCGCGGTTTCCGGCTGCCGGCGCAACTCCCAGGAGATGCGGGCTTGTTCCTGAGCTCCGTTGCCGTTGCCGGCGGCCAGTAATTGTTGGCTTGCAGTATAAGCTTTGGCGGCGGCGTTGGTTATTTCTTGCAGACTATTGAGCTCACATTGACAGCGACTGCATTGGCAAAGAGTTGCTAAACTGGTTTCAGCTTGTAGTTTCCTGCAGGCCGGGCATGATATCTCCCACAT
>JAYEGS010000334.1:6661-31744 GCA_034659215.1 Pseudomonadota bacterium
TGGCGGCGGCGTTGGTTATTTCTTGCAGACTATTGAGCTCACATTGACAGCGACTGCATTGGCAAAGAGTTGCTAAACTGGTTTCAGCTTGTAGTTTCCTGCAGGCCGGGCATGATATCTCCCACATAATCGGTTTTTACTCTCCTTTTCCTGTTAATCTTCTTAATCTTCGAGATAAAAGAGCAGGTCGGAGAGGGATTCGCTGGCCTGCTCAAGTTTTTGCCAATCCCCGGCACTAAGCGCCTCGCGGCTGCTTTCGAGAAGATTCTTGATCTCCAAGGCATCATCTTCATCGACTTGCGGGGCCAGTTTTTCGGCTCGGCGTCTAAGATCCCGGGCGCGGCTGATTATGGCTTTGTCAGCATCGCTCCGGGGCTCTGTTTTCGGTAGACTTTTTTCATGCAGTGAATCTTCAAGGCCTAATCCAGGTCTCTGTAGATCGAAAAAACCGGCTAATTTTTCCAAAGAGTTAACAGGCTCAAAGTTTTGTCCTGTATTATTGGTCTCCATGCGGACTGTTTTCGAAAGGTTGCTGCATTTTTCCGTCGCCGTGACTTCGAGAATGCCGTTTAAATCAAGTTTTAGATTGAGCATTATCGGGCTTCCCTGGGGAACCTGGCTGAGTCCATCGACCAGGAAATTGCCTACCGGGATATTATTTTCCGCAAGCGGATCTTCACCTTGATATATTTCGACACTGACCGCTTTCTGGTTGTCAAACATAGTGTGAAAGACTTCACTCTTCTGGGTCGGTAACGGGGTGTTACGTTTTATGATCGGGACAAACAGGCCGGTCTGCAATGAACCCTGAAATTCATTGGCGGCGCTGGTGCCGAAGGTGTAGGGAGTGATGTCGACTAAAATGGCGTCGCTTTTGTGACCGCTGATTATTCCGCCCTGGATTGCGGCGCCCATGGCTACGATCAGATTCGGATCGATCTCATGGTGTACCGGAGCTCCGAAAGTCTCTTCGAGCATAGTTCTGATTAAGGGGGTGCGCGAACTGCCGCCGACCAGCATGATCCGGCTCAGAGCTCCGGGCAAAATGGCGGCATCACGCAGACAGGCGTGGATGCAGTCGACGGTTTTACTGAGCAACGGGTAGATCATGGCCTCGTAATCACTGCGGGCGATTTCGATTTCAAGGTGATGTTTGTCGTCAATATACTCTTCCATGATGGTCGAGAAGGGCTGGCTGGAAAGTTCAATTTTGGCTTTTTCAAGGGCTTGCCATAAACGATTTCTGGTGCGGCTGTTTTCGCGTAGATCAACATTGTGCAGGTTTTGAAAATGGTCGGCTACGTGGTTGATCAGGAGTTCGTCAAAATCATCACCACCGAGATGAGTGTCGCCGTGGCTGGCTTTAACTTCAACAATCTCATCTTCGATTGTGACCAGAGAGACATCAAATGTGCCGCCGCCAAGGTCGTAAACTAAAATAGTCTGGTTTTCTTGATGAGTGACGTCGTAAGCCAGGGCCGCCGCAGTTGGTTCATTGATGATCCGTTTGACGGTTAAGCCCGCGAGCTCACCGGCCAGTTTGGTCGCGTTTCGCTGATGGTCATCAAAATATGCGGGTACGGTGATCACGGTTTCAGCAATCTCCTGACCGAGAAATTCTTCGGCCGACTTTTTTAATTCGCGCAAGATTAAAGCCGAGATCTCCTCCGGGTTGAATTGGCGGCCGCCCATTAAAACTGCAGTTTTCTCTCCCATAAGTCGTTTGATTGAGAGAATGGTCGATTCGGGACGCAACGCCATCTGATTTTTTGCGCTCCGGCCGACCAGGAGTTCGCCTTGATCGTCAAGGCCGACGCAGGAGGGCATAAATTGCTCCCCATTGACAGGGATGATCCGGGGTTGGTTGTCTACGATCACCGCCACTTCGGAGTTGGTGGTGCCCAGGTCAATGCCGATAATGTTTTTCATCTTTAATTCCTTTTTCAATTAAAACTTTGTGCCTTTGTGCCTTGAGATGCAGGCAAAGCCCGCATCTCCCCGGTTGACGATAACTTCCGCTAATTTCAAAGTTTGGTCATGGAAGCTGTAGCCTGCGGATAGTTCCCGGACAACCTCATCGGCGGCGATTTCGGGGCGGTTAACAACCTCAATTGCGGTCATGGTAGTCGGGTCAAACTTCTCTCCCCGGCAAACCCGGCGGCGGACGCCCGCTTTTTCAAGGAGGGCCAAAAAATGTTTTTCGAGAATTTCAAAACCCTTGGAGAGCTTGTTTTGTTGCTCTTCCAACTCGGCAATATGACGTTGTCGCTGCCAGAAAGTTTTCTTGGGCCGGGTTTGTTCAAGGTGTTCCTGGAGGCGTAAAAAACGTTCGTAGATATCGACCAGAGGGAGAAAAAGCTGCCGTTGGCTTTGTTGTTCGGCCAGATTGCGAGCGCTGTCGTGTTGATCGAGGCGCCGATTGATCTGCTGCATAAGTCCGGAAAAATCTTCCAGGGTGTCGGCGAAACGGGTCGTTGAATCGTGATTGCGATGGAAACTTTTACGAAATTCGTGACGCAGCGCACAGAGTTCGCGGTAGAAAGAGTAGAGGTCGTTAGTTTCGCTTGCAGTGGCTGATTCAGGTTTGCTTTCTGCTATCTTTTCCTCCGGCAGCCGGTCGAGCCAGGTGCGAAAATTCCCTTCAATTTGGCATTTTCGGAGTTGAATTTGAGTCGGTTCAGAAGCATTTTTTGCGCGTAAATATTCGACCTCAGGGGTTTCATCTTTTATGTTGAGTGGGGCTAGCGGTCTTTCATGCATTGTTTCAGATACTCCCGCATGGTTGGTAATGATGGAGGTTGGCGGAATCCGGCCAGGGTTTGGGGCTGGCGCAAGGTGTCGATCGGGCTGGCAGCTCCCGGATCCTTATCCATAAGCTGATAGTTAAAGCGCCCCTCCTGGCTTTTAACAAGTTCGTAGGCCTCATTTATCTCACGAAAATGTTCCGGGAAATGTTCTGGAGGAAACTCTTTGATCTTGTCAAGGTAGGAGCGCCGCGCCTGCTGGTCATTGCAGTCTGTTGCAAGTTCAAGTATCTCATAGGGGTTGTGCATCTTTTACCTCAAGTTATTGTAACTTAGAAGTTACAAGTTGTTTTTTTGTGGTTTCTTACTTCCGGGTTCGTCTTCGGGGCCAGTTTTTGGGTGGTTTGCTGGCTCCCGGCGGCAGTCTTTCGGCCACAGAATCGAAAAATTCATCGACTACTTCATTGACTACTTCGTCGTCGAACTCTTCTGTTTCGTCATCATCATAATCTTCATCGTTGCCATATAAATTCTCAAAATTGTTGAAGCTTCGATGCCAGTTAATTTTTCGTTCAAAGTGTTCGACTAACTCTACAGCCTTCCGGGTGATTCTGTGATTTTCGGTCGTTTTGGCCTGCTCAATCAGATCGTTTAGTTGATCCATCTGTTTATATGTCGGGATAGATCTGCTGTTTTCCATCTCCAGAGAGAGCCGGACGAGCCTGATTTCAAGGTCGTCGGGAAATTTGCGTTGACCTTGTCTAAGAAAAGCGAGAGCCAGTTTATGGTTGTCAACCAGATGGCTTTGGGCAAACTCAACGACTGCCAGGCACTGTTTCGGAGACGTTATCTTTTTTGTAAGTTTTTTTAAAGCTTTAATCAGGCGGCTGAGCTCTTTTTTTATCAATGTGTCATTTTCGCTAACCTGATTATTGTAGAGAATGATTTTTGTGAATGTAATCAGGCGATCAAGGTTGTCGACTCGGCGAAAAACTTTGTTTAATTCGGTTTCACTTCCTTTCAGATACTCTTTCGGGATGTTGTGAACCCCGGCATAGAGCCGGAAGAAATAGAGTACTTCATCCGGATCCAGACTGTTGTCGGCAGTTAGAGCTGTGGCGAGCTCCTGTTTTCCCTCTTCGACTTGATCATGGAACAGGGCAAAAACGGCCCAGCGAGCCCGAAGCAGAGCCGGAGAGAGGGTTAAATGCTGCCCCTTGGCTACGCAGAAAGGCAGGGTTTCGGCCAGAAGTTCGCGGCATCGTTTTTGGTTGTCGGCCAGGGTTAGTTTCCAGGCATAATTAATACTGCCGAGAATGATATATTCTTTAATCTTGTTGTCGGTGGCATCGAGTCGGGCGGCTTGGTAGAGATATTTCAAACCTTTGGGGAAGGCTTTACGTTCTAAGCAACGGACGCCGGTTTTAGTGAGGATCTCCTTGTTGTCGGGAAAACTGCGGATGAGTTCATCGAGCAGGCGATTGGTTTTTGCCTTGGCTTTGTTCCCCAGGTCTTCGAAAAGTTCAAGCAGTTTCAATCTGATCTCAAGATTGTCGGGGTCTGTCTTGATGGCTCGACGATAAAGAACCTCGGCTCGATGGGGATCAATCGGTTCCAGTTTGGGATCGTCCTGGTCGCCTAAAATGGCAGCCATTATTTTTTGGGGGGAGAAAACAATATCTTGGTCAAGCTCTTGGAGCTCGGCAAAAATGCCGGCTTGGTGAGCGTAGACGGCCGCCGTGAAAGCGCGGCTTGC
This sequence comes from Pseudomonadota bacterium, assembly GCA_034659215.1. Classification (GTDB taxonomy): domain Bacteria; phylum Desulfobacterota; class Anaeroferrophillalia; order Anaeroferrophillales; family Tharpellaceae; genus Tharpella. Next base: position 11,162 of record JAYEGS010000334.1, read on the forward strand.
AGGTTGGATGCGATTGCATATTTCAAGAAAAGAGTCCCATAATTTAACCGCAATCTCTTCTCCTTCAAAGCAAGTTTCCTCATAAAGAGCCGCATTGCGAATATAGGCGGCTTGCAGTTGGGCCGGGCACTTGTTTTTGGGAGAGAACAGCTTTTTCGATAAAAAATGTATATAATCTTGTTGTTGATCGTCGTTCATGGTGGACGGGGAGTTATAGTAGAAACGTAAAAGCCGATTTTGCAGTGAAGAGCCGGTTTGATCAATGTTTAGCAAAAACGGCTCAATTTTGCTGTATGAGTCTCGGTAGCGGCCGGTATTCCAGAGAATTTCAGCCCTTGGTAGAAACTTGGCGACCTCTTCATCAGCCGCCAGGAGAGAGACTTTTTGCAGAAATAGCTCCTTTTTGGCAAATTGTCGGCAGGTTTCCGTATCCTTGAGCAGAAAGAGATAGGCTTTACCCAGTTCGGCCGGGGTCGATCTTGCCGGCAGTTTCCGAAAAGCGGTCAGGGCTTTTTCATCATCGCCAAGATAGAAAGCGGTTATTCCTTTGATTAGCAGCCGCCAGGGAGCCAGGTGAGAGTTTCGCTTGATGCCGTTGACCTCTTCGGTGGCGGCGGCGTATTGTTTGTCGCAGATTAATTTAAAAGCGTTGCGAATAGCGAGTATGTCGGTAACAAGTGGTTGCGTGACCGGCTCCGCCGCTTGAGGCTGGTCAAGGGTTGTTGCTATCAGCAGAATATCGATGATGACATTTTTATCGCTATCCGTGAGCTCTCCACTTTCCCACTCCGCCATTTTACCGACGGCGATTTTTTCGTGCTGGGGTAAGATTACTCCGTTTTGTAAGGCCAGGGAGAGTTCGATGGTGTCGGTTGCGGAAGATTCTCCCAAGTTTTTAATCTGTTCCATAATAGTTGCAGCGCGGGCCGTTTGATCTTTGTTGGAGAGCTCCCGGTAAAGTCCTTGCAGCGCTTTGATGAGTAGTGACTGGTACTTGTCCGGCTCCCGCCGGTGTAACTCTTTGGCAAATTTAATCGCCGGCCGGTAAGCAAAACGTTCAAGGCTGTTATGAAATCTATTTTCGAGTTCGGTAGTTGAGAGATGGGGCTGCGCCGAAGTTTTACCCTTCTGTTTTTTGTTCTGTCGTCGCTGTTTTTTTGCCATAATTTAACTCGTATATCTGTTAGAGGCGCTTTTTAGTTACAAACTTTTTACGACGCCATCAGACTTTTGTCAATGATTTCTCTTAAGTCACGGGAACATTGTGGCAGCAATGCCAGTTTTTCGAGCTCTTTACGCATCAAATTACTGTAAGGCGAAGCAAAGCGACGCCAGCGGCTGAAGGCCCCGGCCAGGCGGGCGGCGACCATCGGGTTGGTGCCATCAAGAGTGGCAATTTCTCGGCCTAAAAGCCGGTAGCCGAAACCGTCTATTTGATGAAAGGCGGATTGATTGGCTGCGGCAAATGTGCCGAGCAGAGCTCGAACCCGGTTTGGATTGTTGCGGCTAAAGTCGAGGTGATGAGTCAGCTCTTCGACTCGCTGTGCCGTGTCGGCGTGGCGGGCCATGGCCTGGAGGGCAAACCAGCGATCACGCAGGAGTGGGTTATTTTCGCCGCGCTGATAGAAGTCGCTAAGTTCGGGCAGTTCTTTGGTCGGGTTGATTTCGATTAATCCAGAGAGTGCGGCCAGTCGGTCGGTCAGATTGTCGGTGTTTAAATATTGTTGCCGGCAAAGTTCAAGGGTAGGGCCTTCAGAACCGAGAGCGACAAGGTAATCAAGGGCGATATTTTTCAAGCGGCGCTGAGCCATTTCAGCCGGAGTTGGACGATATGGAGCAAAAGTACGATACTGATTGTAGAGCGCTTCAAGCTCAGTTTGACAGCTTTGGGCGAGAGATTTTTTTAGGGCTTGTCGGGCTTGAAAAATTGCCTGTGGGTCAATTTCGTTTGCTTGTTCACCGATATAGATTTCACCGGGTAGAATCAGGAGTTCTGCGGCTCCGTCAGCCTCGGCAGCAGACCATTTTTTGCTGACGAGGCTGGCGAAGGTTTTAGTGAAAGTTTGGTCGAAGATTTCAGGTGAAAGTTTATCAGCTTCAGCTTTTATATTTTTTTCACCATTTTTCGCGGGCTTTAAACTTTTGATCAGCTTGAAAATCTCGCTTAAGGCTAGTTTCTGGCCCGCTTCCCAACGGCTGAAAGGGTCACGGTCGTGGGTTAAGAGAAAAGCTAACTCCTCATTATCGTAGTTGCAGGTCACCTGAACCGGAGCGGAAAAGCCGCGCAATAGAGAAGCCACCGGCTTGTGGTCGCAGTCCTGAAAGCGAAACTCTTCTTTTTGCTGTTTGATCTCAAGAATCCGGTTGCCGGATGGGCTTGGACTCGGTTCGTCGGCCAATCTTAGCGCCAGCTCGCGGCCTTCGGGATCGAGCAAGGCGATTGCCAGCGGTAGATGCAGGGGCAACTTTTCGGCCTGTCCCGGAGTCGGTGGACTATCCTGAGCGACCGATAAAATGAACTCATTGGTTTGCGCATTCCAGGTTTGGGTGATCGTCAGGTTCGGCGTCCCGGCTTGGTCGTACCAGCGGCGAAATTGTTCAAGATCGCAATCTCCGGCATCGGTCATGGCACTAAGCAGATCTTCAATGGTTACGGCCTCGCCGTCATGGCGTTTAAAATAGATCTGCATGCCCTTTTTGAACGTTTTTTCGCCCAGCAGGGTCTGCAACATGCGGATAATTTCAGCCCCTTTTTCGTAAACCGTGCAGGTGTAGAAGTTGTTGATCTCGACGTACTCTTTGGGTTGCACCGGATGGGCCAGAGGCCCCGCATCTTCGGGAAATTGAAAATTGCGCAAGCGCCGCACTTCGCGAATCCGGCGGCCGCCGCCGGGGTAAGCTTGAGCCCCGTACTCCTGGTCGCGAAAAACGGTCAGGCCCTCTTTCAAACTCAACTGAAACCAATCCCGGCAGGTGATCCGGTTACCGGTCCAGTTATGCAGGTATTCATGGGCAATAACCCCTTCAATGGCTTCGTAATCGCTGTCGGTCGCACTTTCGGGTTGGGCCAAAACATACTTTGAGTTGAAAATATTAAGGCCCTTGTTCTCCATCGCTCCGAAATTAAAGTCATCAACCGCAACCACCTGATAGAGGTCAAGGTCATATTCGCGACCATACTCCTCTTCATCCCAGCGCATCGATTTTTTTAGCGCGGCGATGGCATGGGCGCACTTGTCGCGGTTCTGATCCTCAACATGAAAGTGAATCGCGACTTTGCGCCCGGAAGCCGTAATAAAGCTATCTTTTAAGGTCGTCAGTTGGCCGGCGACCAAGGCAAAGAGGTAGGCCGGCTTCTTGAAGGGATCCTGCCAGACGGCAAAATGACGATTGTCGGCCAAGGTACCTTGATCAATCAAATTACCATTACTTAAAAGAACGGGAAACTCTTTTTGTGAAGCCTCAATCGTGGTCGTAAAACAGGTCAGGATGTCGGGTCGGTCGGGGAAATAGGTGATGCGGCTGAAACCATGCGCCTCACACTGTGTACAAAACATTGACCCGGAGGCGTAAAGACCCTCCAGACTGGTATTGCCTTTGGGATTGAGTGCGGTAACGATTTCAAGCGTGAATTTCGCCGGAGGGTTTTCGATAACCAAACTCTCCTGGTCAACGCGGTATTGATCGGCAGCCAAAAGCTGGTCGTCAAGGGTCACCTTGATTAATTCCAACTGACGACCATCAAGCCGTAAAGGTTGTTTAGTCGAGGTCTCTGCGGCCCGTTTCAGCCGCATCGTATTGGTAACCAACGTTCGTTCCGGCTGCAAAGAGAAGTAAAGCTTAATCGATTCCACCAGGAACGTCGGTGGCTGGTAATCCTTAAGATAGATAGTTTCAAGTGGTGAGCTGTTCGTCATTGTTGTCATTGTCGTTACCTGGCCTGTGTGTTTATATTAAATGACTTTCTACTTACTCTGAATGGTTACATTGGGTGAATTTTATGGTCTCAACCATAGGCGCAACACTGTGCCGACAGCCAGCATCAAGGTGAAGATTACCAGTTTTCGGCTCGGCTTTTTACCGACGGCAAACAAGCAGAGCCAGCTTAACATGCTCCACTCAGCCAAGATACGGGTAAAACCCCAATCGTCCTCCCACATGCAAACCGGCAAAAAGGCAGCAAAAAGAGTCCAGAAAACCCAGGCTGAGCGCAGGGTTGAGAGATAGTTTTTTGTTTTAGAATCAAATACTGTGAGTTGCGCCCGGAAAGAGGCGAGAACCTCTAGGAATAGCCATAAATGCCAGCCTAGATAGAGAAATAAGACCAAGCAGGCGAATGGTTTTTCTCGATATGGATGCTGGAAGGCTTGGGTGATGAATCCTTTTAAGGGCCAAGAATCCAAAGATGGTCCGGTCGTTGCGGGGGCGTGTCCCCAGATGTTTGTCAGATATATTTGCCAGCCGATGTAGAATGCCAGAGGTAGTAAAAGCCAGAGGAAAGAGTAGTCTAGCAGTCGTTGTTTCTTTCGGAAGCTGTTCCACATCGTCAGCACTCCGACTGCTCCGAACGTGATTATGGCAGGTTCCCGGGTTAAAACGCCAAAAGATGCGATAATTGCACAACCAATCAGACGCCTATCAAGTAAAAAATAGAGTGCTAGAAGAACAAAAAAACCGGCCAGTGGCTCGGCTAGATTGCGGCCAAAACTAAGTAAAAATCCGCTGCTAAGCATGATCAAAAGACCATAGCCGGGGTAGAGCTGAAACCGTCTCGCTATTGTTGCCGCAATAACAGCTATTCCGACCAAAGCTAAAAAATTTACCAAAACCAGTGTCCAGGGAATCAGTTCGGGTTTGCCGGCAGCAAAAGCCCAGGCCAGTGTTGGGTAGATAATACGTTGCTGGCGATAGGGGGGGTGATCTAAAGTGATACCCCAAGCACTTTTTTGTTGGTCAAGTGGAGAGAATGCCAGGCGTGCGAAAAATTGACCATCATAACCAGCGCTGTCGGTGAGTATTTTTAGAGGTGTTGGTGTTTTCGCGGCATCAGTGAATCGGTCGCCACAGACAATAAATCGGGAAATATCCTGGTCTCCGAACCACCAGCGTCCGACGGTCAGCGCCAGTAAAATAGTTGCGGCGACCAAGCCGACTTTTAGCGGGGTGTTGAGTAATGATTGAGTTGAGAGCATGATTTAATTTTTAAGGGAATGGTTAAAATGACGGCGTTTCCCGATAGTAGATTCGATAAAGCGCGATTAATGTATCGAGTTCATTTGTGGTTTTTAGCTGTTGTTGCAGAGTGACATCGTCAAGTCTGAGAAAGGGGTTGCTTGCCAACTCAAGAGCCAGCGTGGCTGGTACCAGAGGGTTGCCCTCCGCCTGTCTCCGCCGGGCTTTTTGCAGACGTTCGCTAATTGTCAGGTTAGTCGGATCGGCCTGATGAGCATGTTCCAGATTCTCCACCGTATACTCATGGCCGCAATAGATCTTGGTGGCTTCCGGCAGGGTCTTGAGCCGCTTTAGATTTTTGTGCATCTCGGTCGCCGTACCTTCAAAAAACTTGCCGCAACCGGCGGTAAAAAGGGTGTCGCCGGTAAAGAGGGAATTTTCAACGAGAAAGGCAACGTGGCCGCGGGTGTGACATGGCAGGTGCAGAACTTGGATTGAAGTCGGGCCGAAATCGATGGTTTCGCCCTCTTGCAAACGCCGGTCGGCGGTAACCGGCAGCCGGTCGGCATCATCTTTGTGGATGACAACTTCAGCCTTAGGACAGTGTTTTTTGAGTTCACCAACCCCGCCGCTGTGGTCGTAGTGGTGGTGGGTCAGGAGGATATGGGTAAGGGTCAGATTCTCTGTGGCCAAAGCTTTAAGCACCGGCTTGGCGCTGCCCGGATCGATAACCGCAACCTGCTTGTTTGACTGTTCAACTAAGAGGTAGGCGTAATTGTCTTGCAAGGTTTTTAGCTGGATGATTTTTATTGGCATTTTATTTGCGAATTCCTTCTTTTAGAATCGTTGCCCTTTGATCGCTTGTCGTCTCATATCTGATATCCGGCAAGTTTGAAACGCCTTTTTCAGTAACATCATGCTTTAGGGTGCGTCAATAGAATTCCCTTTTGTCACTCTTTGAGATTGCGGATATGGGCTTAATACAGGGTCAGTGCTTGACTTTACACATGTGCCAAAGCGGGTTTACATAGAAATGGGGGGATATGCGATTTTTTTTAAAATCACCGGCTTTGCGGAGGTGGAGGTGACGTTGACTGAAAGCAAAATTTCTGGTCGGGAGGCTATAAGCCGATTGGAGGGTGCTAAAAACAGTAAAAATATGCAAATGAAAAAAGAAAAGGGGTTGTAACTTCTTGAAGTTACAACCCCTTTTATAGTAATGGTGCCGAAGAGAGGACTCGAACCTCCACAAGCTTGCACTCACATGGACCTGAACCATGCGCGTCTACCAATTCCGCCACTTCGGCAAAGTATTTTTTCTTGTTCTACCTCTTTTTTTGTGTGATCCGGTCAGGGGCCGGGTCGAAAAGAGTTGACACTTCTAGTCTAAAAAAAATATAATGTCAAGATGAGAAAATGAAAAACGGCGCCTTTTGCTTGTCATATCATTTAATAGGGGCTTGAAATATTTGCCGCTTTGTTCGGAGCGGGGAAGGCTTTTTTAGGGAAAGGGTTTAAAAAATGCAGATATTTAATTCGATGAACCGTCGTAAAGAGGAATTTGTCCCGGTGGAACCCGGCAAGATCGGTATGTATGCTTGTGGTGTAACCGTTTATGATCTTTGTCATATCGGTCATGCCCGGTCGTTGATAGTTTTTGATGTGATCTACCGCTATCTCAAATATCGCGGTTATGATGTCACTTTTGTGCGCAATTTTACTGATATCGACGATAAGATCATTAATCGTTCCAATGAGCGCGGGATTACCTGGAAGGCGCTGGCTGAACAGTATATTGAAGAGTTTTATGTCGATATGGATCGGTTGGGACTGCTTAAGCCAACCTATGAACCGCGGGCGACGGATCATATTGAGGAGATTATCAATCTGGTGCGGCAACTTGAAGAGAAGGGTTTGGCCTATGAGGTTGATGGGGATGTCTACTATCGTCTGCAAGATTTTAAAGGTTATGGTAAGCTGTCCGGAAAAAATATTGACGATCTTCTCTCCGGAGCCCGGGTAGACGTCGATGATCGTAAGGAGTCGCCGCTCGATTTTGCGTTATGGAAACGCAGTAAAGCGGGCGAACCGAGCTGGCCCAGCCCATGGGGTGAGGGGCGTCCGGGTTGGCATATCGAGTGTTCAGCTATGAGTCAGAAATTTCTCGGTGACACTTTTGATATTCATGGCGGGGGCCAGGATCTGATCTTTCCTCATCATGAGAATGAGATTGCCCAGTCGGAAGGGGCCAGTGGCAAACCTCTGGCTAATTTTTGGGTGCATAACGGGTTTGTCAATATTGACAAGGAGAAGATGTCAAAATCGTTGGGTAACTTTCTCACCATTCGCGAGTTGCTTGAGGAGTGCCATCCGGAAGTTTTACGTTTTTTCGTAGTTGCCAACCACTACCGTTCTCCGATCGATTTTTCTCAGGAAAATGTAGCGGTCGCCGCTGCCGGTCTGGAGCGACTTTATCAGTCGCTGGATCGGCTTTTGGGAAAAGCGGACGGTTTAGACGGTTTAGAGGCGGGAACATCTTCTCTTGACGACAAGGTTGAGGCCTGGCGGCAGGAGTTTATTACGGCTATGGATGATGATTTTAATAGTGCGGCGGCAGTGGCGGTGCTTTTTGAGGTCAGTAAGGATATTAACCGCCGACTTGATGCGGGGGAAACTGCTATCGATTCGCAGGCGGCGGCTCAGGTGGCCGAGTTTATGCGTGAAATCGGTGAGCCTTTAGGCCTGCTCCAAGAGGTACCGCGCGATTTTCTCCAGAGAACAACCGGTAAAACCGATGACCAGCTGGCGGCGGCAGAAATTGAAAACCTGATTGCGGCCCGAGCCACCGCCCGCAAGGAGCGCAACTGGGCCGAAGCCGACCGGGTTCGCGATATCCTAGATGAAAATGGTATCATCTTGAAGGATTCGGCAGAAGGGACTAAATGGCAGCGCAAAAGATGATGGCGTTGTAAAAAGTTCCGATATCCAGCGTAATGTACTTTTCAAACTATCTCGATACGGGGACATTGCTCCAGGCGGCGGCGCAAGCCTTTATGCCGATCTGAGCTGTGTCCCCCTCGAAGCCGGGCGAAGCCAATGTTCGCACCATTTGTAGTGGCTTTAAGGTGATTACGCTGAACAGTTATCGAAATTTTTACTTAGCCATCTCCATGAATGTTTGCTGTTCTAATGCGAAAAAGTCTTGACATTGTTAGGTAAAATTGTTAACTAGCTCTCCCGCCGCGGTTCGTCGGCGAAAGCACCAGTAATTGTAGGCGCATAGCTCAGGGGGAGAGCGCTACCTTGACACGGTAGAAGTCGGCGGTTCAAATCCGCCTGTGCCTACCACGAAAACTTGTTAGAGGTGTCACAGTCGGCGGGTTTATCTTCGCTGATATTTAAGTGGCGCCTCTATTTTTGTTTTTTGATGGGGAAAATAGTTGTAAAATATTTTTACCTCAAAAAAAGGTTTTTTAGATCAATGTTAACTCTTTACTTATCAGAAAATTCACCGGCTCTGTCACTTGCGGCTGACGGCAAGACCCTGTTTGAGCATATTGTCGAGCAGGATAAATCGCGGTTGCGTGAGGTGGTAGCGGCGCGGATTGGTGACAATCTCGTCGATCTGCAGAGTGTGCCTGCTGATGGGGACGAAGTTTTTCTGGTGGAGAAAGCTTCGGAAGCCGGGCTTGAGGTTTTACGACATAGCGCGGCCCATATCATGGCCGAAGCCGTGCAAATCCTTTTCCCGAATGCGAAAGTGACTATCGGCCCTGCGATTAAGGATGGTTTTTACTACGATTTTGATATCGAAAATCCCTTTACGCCGGAAGATCTGCGAGCCATTGAGAAGCAGATGAAAACCCTGATCAAAAAGGGGCGCAACTTTGTTCGTCGTGAGGTTGGGCGCCAAGAGGCGATTGACCTTTTTACCGGGATGGGCGAAGAGTATAAGGTTGAGTTGATCAATGATCTGCCCGAAGCTGGAACCCTTTCACTCTACCAGAGTGGTGATTTTGTTGATCTCTGTCGGGGGCCGCATCTCCCTAATGCCTCCTACCTGAAAGGCTCAGTTAAATTATTGAGTATTGCCGGGGCCTACTGGCGGGGGAACGAAAATAACCGCATGTTGCAGCGGATCTACGGCACCGCCTTTGCGGGCAAAGAGGCTTTGCAACAGCATCTTTTCCTTATTGAAGAGGCCAAAAAGCGGGATCATCGTAAGCTTGGCAAAGAACTTGATCTCTTTAGTATTCAGGATGAGGCCGGGGCCGGGTTTGTGATTTGGCATCCGAAGGGCGCCTTGTTACGAACCATTTTAGAGGATTACGAAAAACGTCAGCATCTTAAAAAGGGCTATCAGATTGTCATGGGTCCGCAGATGCTTAAGGCTGATCTTTGGAAGCGGTCGGGACACTTTGAGAATTATCGGGAAAATATGTATTTTACCCGGATCAAAGATGATTCAGCCGACGGTGGCGAAGGCCAGGAGTACGGCATTAAGCCGATGAACTGCCTGGCTCACATGCTGATTTATAACTCGCATCTGCGTAGCTACCGGGATCTGCCGTTAAGATATTTTGAACTTGGAACCGTGCATAGGCACGAGCCCTCCGGGGTTCTGCATGGCTTGATGCGGGTGCGTTGCTTTACTCAGGATGATGCTCATATCATCTGTATGCCCGAACAGCTTCAAGAAGAGATTACTGCAATCTTAGAGTTTGTCGCCGAGGTCATGAATCTCTTCGGCTTCTCCTACTCTATGGAGCTCAGTACCCGGCCGGAAGAGAAATCTATCGGCAGTGATGCCGACTGGGAACGGGCTACCCAGGCTCTGATTCAGGCTCTGACCGCGAATCAACTTGAATATGAGGTTAATGCCGGGGATGGCGCCTTTTACGGGCCCAAAATTGATGTTAAGCTTAAAGATGCGCTCGGGCGAGAGTGGCAGTGTGCAACTATCCAGTGCGATTTTACCTTGCCTGAACGCTTTGACTTAAGCTATATAGGGCCGGATGGTGAAAAACACCGGCCGGTTATGTTGCACCGGGTTATTTTAGGTTCGATTGAACGATTTATTGGTATTTTGATCGAGCATTATGCCGGGGCTTTTCCGCTCTGGCTGGCTCCCGAACAGGTTCGTATTTTGACGGTGACCGATGCTCATAATGAGTATGGAGCCCACGTCGCCGAACTCTTAAGAGATGCCGACATCCGTGTCGAAGCGGATTTGCGTAATGAAAAACTGGGTAAAAAAATTCGTGAGGCTCAACTCGAAAAGGTACCCTATATGCTGGTTATTGGTGACCAGGAAGTTTCATCTAAAACCGTTGCACCGCGTTTGCGTAAGCAGGGTGAGACATTAGAGTCGATGAGTGTTGAGCGCTTTATTTCCCACTTGCAAGATGAGCTGAAAGTAGTTTTAGGAGGTTCCCATAGCTGCTGAAAAAGTAAGAGTTAATCGTCAGATAAGGATTTCCCAGGTCAGGCTCATCGGTGATGCCGGAGAGCAGGTTGGGGTCATTGATACTCAAGAAGCCTTAGCCTACGCCGAAGAGCGGGGTTTGGATCTGGTAGAGGTTTCGCCTCATGCCAGCCCTCCGGTCTGCAAGGTGATGGATTACGGAAAATTCAAGTATCAAGAGAGTAAAAGGGCTCAGGAAGCCAAGAAAAAACAGACTGTAATCCAGGTCAAAGAGATCAAGATGCGGCCGCGAACCGATGTTCATGATCTCGATGTCAAGATCAGGAATATTGTTCGTTTTCTCGAAAATGGTGACAAGGTCAAGGTGACCATCCGTTTCCGGGGTCGGGAGATGGCCTATACCGATCAGGGCTATGACCTGTTGCTCAAAGTGGCCGAACGCGTCAAAGAGCATGGTGTTGTTGAACAGCATGCCAAGCGTGAGGGACGCCAGTTGATGATGATACTGGGGCCGGTTAAAAAAAAGTAAAATAGATAACTATGTAATCCTATAGGAGTAGAAAGATCATGCCGAAAATGAAATCGAACAGCGGTGCCAAGAAACGCTTTAAGGTTACCGGAACCGGCAAAGTTGTGCGTCGGAAAGCCTACGCCAGCCATCTGCTGAATTGTAAATCGCGGAAAAGAAAGCGTAATCTTCGTAAGTCGACAATTCTCGACAGTGCTAATAAGCGCGGTATCAGCCGCATGTTGCCCTATCTTTAAAGAAGGAAGGTTGTAGAAAATGCCAAGAGTAAAAGGCGGGTTTAAAGCCCGCAGAAGACATAAAAAAGTATTGAAGATGGCCAAAGGCTATCGTGGTGGCCGCAGTAAACTTTTTCGTAGTGCGGTAGAGACTGTTGATCGGGCTTTAAACTATGCCTATCGTGACCGGCGGGTTCGGAAACGTGATTTTCGTCGTCTCTGGATCGTTCGTATCAATGCTGCAGCCCGTCTGCATGGTCTCTCCTATAGTCGTTTTATCTCCGGTTTAACCAAGGCTCAGGTTGAAGTCGATCGTAAGATTTTGGCTGATATCGCGGTCAATGATCCGAGTACATTCGGGAAATATGCCGATATCGCCAGCGCTGCGCTGGCTGTTTGATCATTTATGGAAAACCGTTTACAGGGATTGCTGGCTGAAGCTCGTTCGTCAATCGAAAAAGCCGCATCCCTTGAAGAGCTTGAAACTTTACGGGTCAATATTTTGGGTCGTAAAGGGACGTTGACCTCCCTTTTGAAAGGGCTCTCCGATCTGCCGCGCGAACTGAAACCGGTAATTGGTAAGCTGGCCAATCAGATCAAAGAACAGATCCTGATAGCACTTGAGGAGACTCGCCGAATCCTGGCTGAGGCTGAAAGTCAACGCCGGATTGTCGAGGGGGCCGTAGATGTAACCCTGCCCGGTCGCTCTATGCCGACCGGCGGCACCCACCCAATAACCAGGGTGACCGATGACGTCTGCGCCATCTTTAAGCGTATGGGGTTCAGTGTTGCTCAAGGGCCGGAGATTGAGCTTGACTACTACAATTTCGAAGCCTTAAATATTCCCAAAGATCATCCCGCCCGGCAGATGCAGGATACATTTTATGTCTCGGATGATGTCGTTCTGCGCACGCATACTTCTCCGGTTCAGATACGGGTTATGGAAAAACAGGAGCCGCCGGTCAAAGTAATTGTTCCGGGCCGGGTCTATCGCTGTGATTCCGATCTTACGCATACCCCGATGTTTGACCAAATTGAAGGGTTGCTGGTTGATAAATCAGTCACCTTTTCCGATCTCAAAGGGGTCTTGGTCGCTTTCCTGCACGCTTTTTTCGGCAGTTCGGCCGGGGTTCGTTTTCGTCCCAGCTACTTCCCGTTTACCGAACCCAGCGCCGAAGTTGATATCGAATGTGTGATGTGTAAAGGTAAAGGTTGTCGCGTCTGTGGTCAGACCGGCTGGCTTGAGATCTTGGGTTGCGGTATGGTCGATCCGGCCGTCTATAAATTCGTCAATTACGATCCCGAAGAGTATACCGGTTTTGCTTTTGGTATGGGAGTTGAGCGTTTAGCCATGCTCCGCTACGGGATTGATGATCTTCGTCTCTTTTTTGCCAACGATCTGCGTTTCCTCCGGCAATTATAAATTTTATTTTTTGGTAGATAAATGCTCATAAGCTGGAACTGGATGTCCGATTTTGTCGACCTTAAGGGGATCGACCCTGAAGCGGCGGCTGCACGTTTGACTATGGCCGGGCTTGAGGTTGCCGCTATCACTCAGTTATGCCCTGAGGCTCTTAGCCGGGTGGTGAGTGCCAAGATTACGGCGATGGAACCCCATCCCGAAGCTGATAAACTTTCCCTTTGCCAAGTCTCCGACGGTCAAGAGGAGCTCACAATTGTTTGTGGCGCCAGTAACATGCAGGCCGGGGACTGTGTCGCATTAGCGCCGGTCGGAACCCGTCTGCCTAATGGTATGGCGATCAAGAAATCTAAAATTCGGGGCATTATTTCACGCGGAATGCTCTGCTCGGCAGCTGAACTCGGATTTGAAGAGGAGTCGGCCGGGATTATGATTCTGCCCGCCGGATTGCCTTTGGGAAAACCGGTGGTTGAGCTGCTCAATCTGCAGGATACGGTTTTAGAGTTGGAAATTACGCCTAATCGCGGCGATTGTCTCAGTGTCATCGGCGTGGCCCGGGAGATGGCGGCAATTTATAAAAGACCTTTTAATTTACCCTCTATAGAGCTGAAAACCGGCACCAAGCCCGTGTCCGCACTGGCCGCAATTGAGATTGAAGATCCTGATCTCTGTCCCCGCTACGTTGGTCGTGTGGTTGAAGATATTAAACTTGGTGAATCGCCCTTGTGGCTGAAAACCCGATTGCGGGCCGCCGGTGTTCGACCAATCAGTAATGTTGTTGACGTAACCAACTATGTGATGCTTGAAACCGGCCAGCCATTGCACGCTTTTGACCTTGATCTTTTACGCGATCAACGGATTGAGGTGCGCCGGGCCGGTTCTGAAAAGAAATTTGAAACTCTGGATGGAATTGAGCGACAACTTGATTCCGAAACCCTGATGATCTGTGATGGTCAGGGGCCGGTCGCCATCGCCGGAATTATGGGCGGGCTTAATTCAGAGATCAATGCTCAAACCAAAAATGTGCTTATCGAAAGTGCTTTTTTTCAGCCGGCATCGATCCGTCGTTCAGCTCGTATCCTTAATTTAGGCACCGAAGCTTCCTACCGTTTTGAGCGCGGGGTTGATTCTGAAGCGACAAGTCGGGCTGCCGAGCGGGCGGCTGAGTTGTTGCAGGAGTTGGCTCAAGGCCTGGTTGCCGAAGGTTCTCTCGATATCCATCCCCAACCCCGGCTGATGCCGGAAATCTTTGTCAGACCTTCTCAGGCCAATAAATTGTTGGGCCTGAATCTTGATTTTGCTGCGGTCAGAGATATTTTTACCCGGTTGCAGATAGAGATTGTTAAAGAGCAAGATGATGGTTTTACGGTTATACCGCCAGCCTACCGTTTTGATCTTGAACGTGAAGTTGACTTGATTGAAGAGATTGTCCGGCTTTATGGTTATGATCGGGTCCCGGTGACTCCGGTCAGCGTTTCCGGTGCGGATGTTATTGATCCGCCCGAGGTTGCCTGTTTGCGGCAGCTGCGGGAGACGATCATGGCTTATGGCTACCAGGAAGCTGTCAACTACAGTTTTATCGATCCTGACGTGGTTTCCGGGTTGCAGTTTACGTCTGAAAGCCGCTTTTACGACTTTGTTAAGCTGCGCAATCCGATAAGTTCTGAGATGGCGGTTATGAGAACCTCCCTGCTCCCCGGATTATTGACGAATCTCAAAGATAATTTACGTGTAAATGTCAAGGATGTTCGGCTTTTCGAGGTCGGGCGCAATTTCTACGGATTGGCCGGGCAGAAACTTCCTTCAGAAGAGCTTTTTCTGGCCGGGGTTGCCTGTGGCCGCCGCTATCGCGAACATTTTTCTGCGCCAGATGGTGAGGTCGATTTCTTTGATCTTAAAGGTTTACTGGAAACTCTCGGCGAAAATTTACAGCTTGAATTTGATTTTGTCGCTGAAAATTACTATAAGTGCTTGACTCCAGGTCGCTCAGCCGCTATTATGCTTGATAATCAAGAGGTTGGCAGTGTCGGCCAGTTGCATCATGAGGTCGCGGAAGAGTACGACTTTGATCAGGATGTTCTCATTTTTGAGATTGCACTGACGCCGCTACTGGCGGCTTCAGTGGGCAGGTCGATTACTTACGAGGGGCTGGCCCGCTATCCGGCCGTCTACCGAGATTTGGCATTTCTGGTCGAGGATTCAATCCCGGCTGCCGAAATGCTCGACTATATTCGCAAGCAGCATAAATTGCTGATTGGCGCAGAAGTTTTCGATGTTTTTCAGGGTGACGCCCTGGCGGCCGGTAAAAAGAGCCTGGCTTTCAGATTAACCTTTCAGGATATGAATAAAACCTTGACAGATAAAAAAGTAAATGCGATTATCACCAAATTAATCAAGGGGATAGAAGATACATTTCATGGAGAAGTGCGTTGATTTCACCAAAATTCATGAAAAAGGGTAGCTGGCTATGACTAAAGCCGATATGGTAGATCTGGTATATGAGCAAATCGGGGTTTCTAAAAGAGAAGCAGCGCGTATCGTTGAAACGATCTTTGATGTTATCAAAGAGACGTTAGAGCGGGGTGACAATGTCAAGATCTCCGGTTTTGGCAGCTTTAATCTCCAACACAAGAAACCGCGCCGGGGGCGCAATCCCCAGACCGGTGAAGAGATTACCATATCAGCTCGACGGGTTTTGAGCTTTAAAGCGAGCAATGTTTTACGGGAACAGCTTAACCCTTAAGTTTCTTGAAAACAGTCTTCTGGGAGGCAGATGGCCTCAGTAGATAGCATACCGGAAAAACTTTATTTCCGCATTGGTGAAGCCAGCCGTATTGTTGGGGTCAAACCCTATGTCCTGCGTTATTGGGAAAAAGAGTTTGATCTGGTTCAGCCTGAAAAAAGCAGTACTAAACAACGCCTCTACCGGCGTCAGGATGTCATTCTCCTTTGCGAGATAAGACGCCTTCTTCACGAAGAACGCTATACGATTGAGGGAACCAGAAAAAGATTAAAAGAGTTGTCGAAACCAGCACCGCCGATTTTGCCCGAAGAGAGCTGTTTACTGCAAATGAAAAGCGAACTCCTCACCATCCGGGCGATGATCGGCAACAATGTGACAGAAAAAGAGTAAAAGCGGGACGTAGCGCAGCCTGGTAGCGTACCTGAATGGGGTTCAGGTGGTCGGAGGTTCAAATCCTCTCGTCCCGACCAATAATAAAAACAGCCACTTGCATTGATTTGCAAGTGGCTGTTTTGGCTTTGAATATTCCCCTTTTCAGCAAAATTATTCGTTTGGTTGTTCAATCGTGATGGTTATGAGCTCCAATGACTTTTTCAGCAATTTGTCTTTGACAAACTGCTGAAAAACCACTACTCCTAGCATCCCTGATTTGTTGCTTAGCCATCATCGTGCTGTTTTATCTTTTCTAAGGCGGAGTTGCTGTTTTAGAGTATGGTTTAAGGGGTTGTGATTATGTCTTCTTTTGATGTACGCAAACTTCAAGATTTATATAGCTCATTCAGTCAAGCGGAATATCAAATACTGCTTCTTAAGGTTGTAGCTGATCTGAGAGAGTACCTGAATCTTTTACCGCTAAGATATCAAATCATACACCGGGTCAAGGATTTCCGTAGCTATTTTGAAAAAATAGCTAACAAATCTCCACAAGATGCATCCGACATAACCGACCTTCTCGGCATCCGAATTGTCTGTCCTTTCCTTGATGATCTTAGCGTGGTGGAAAAAACGTTGCTTGAACATTTTTCCATTCGTGAGGTGGATCGCAAAGGCGAACGACAGTCTTTTAGAGAATTTGCTTACGACTCCATTCACCTGCTTCTTGATCTTGAGGGACAAGCCATCGCCCATCCGCTTCCCGGGGTGGAGGGCGTTTGCGAAATACAGTTGCGTACAATCCTGCAAGATGCCTGGGCTGAAGTTGAGCATGAGTTGATTTACAAGTCCGACTGGTCAATCCCGACCGGTCAGATTAGACGAAAGCTCGCGGCGCTGAATGCAAATCTCACCCTCAGTGATATAATTTTTCAGGATTTGCGTGAATTTCAAAAAGAGGTCGCGCTTAAACAGGAGAAACGTCGCAGCATTCAGAATGCTCGAACCGGGATCCTCTCTTCAGGGGAGCTAAGTCAACAACTGGGTGGCGAATCTCAAGGGATTGATGACAAGGTAGATTTGGAAAAAATCATCATGAAGGCACTCACAGCCCACTCGGAGGAGGATTTCAGCCGGGCTATTCGCCATTACTCTCGAGCCCTTAAACTTCCTGCCCCAATACCTGTTCACTCCATTTTATTGAACCATCGGGGCATGGCCTATTTCGCCTTGGGCGAAAACAACGCTGCCAAAGGTGATTTTCGTTCGGCTTTGGAGTTGGATGAAAAAAACTTTCGGGCATGGTATAATTTGGGATTGGCCCACAAAATTTTGCAGGAGTTTGATAGGGCTATGGCCGCGTTCACAAGGAGCAGTGAATTAAATTCCACCTTTTTGGAACCTGATTTACAACGAATTCGCCTGTTGCTGGATATGGGTGAGTACTTGGAAGCCCGCATGATATTTGAGAGACTGCAAAAATACCATCCCGACGCCCCGGAGGTTGGGCTCTTGCAAAAAGAGATAATGTCGAAATAAAGCCCTCCAGCATTAGATCCTGGAGTTAGATCCACCGTGCCGCTACTTTGCGCCGGCCGGCGGGGCGTTGGAAAGAGGTGGCGGGATAGCCTAAGGCGATGACCGCATAGATAGTTTCGTTGGTCGGAATTTTTAAGCTCTCTTTGATTTTTCGGTCACGGCGCAGGGCTTCAACCGCAAAGCCGATCAGGCAGCTGCCCAGGCCCATAGTCTCCGCGCCTA
Source organism: Pseudomonadota bacterium (assembly GCA_034659215.1). GTDB lineage: Bacteria > Desulfobacterota > Anaeroferrophillalia > Anaeroferrophillales > Tharpellaceae > Tharpella. The sequence goes on from JAYEGS010000334.1 coordinate 28,799, forward strand.
AAAGAATGTTTTGCGTGGCCAGCAGGGCATCTTCTTGCGGACAGCTGGCGCCCGGTTCAGCGCCGACCAGGATGACGGCCTGGGCGCCATGAAAGAGACGATCATCTTTCTCTTCATCCCATTGCATTATCGCTTCTTTTATCGAGTCATAATACTCCCGGTAATAGATATCGAGTTCCGGTTGACCGCAGAGTTTTAAGAGCTTACGTAACCAGCTAAATTCCGCAAGCCGGTTCAGTCTCTTGTAGTAAGCTGCGATGGTTTCACCGAAATCGAGTAATCTTTCGCGTGAGTCGATGATTGAAAAAGTCCATTTCTGGCTGTTAGTGCCCGAAGGTGCGGTGATGCCGATTTTGACCAGATCTTCGAGGATTTCACGCTCTACCGTTTTTTCCTGGTAGACTCTGCAGGAGCGCCGGGAGCGCATTAAGTCAATCAGGGATGCCGGGCTGATTTTCTGCGGCGGCCGGTCTGCGGCCGGTTCGGTGCTGAAACCGGCAAATTCAAAAGGTTCTTGTTCAGCTTTAGTGAATTCAACAGTGATAGCAGCTTGCGGACAGGCCGCAGCGCAATGATCGCAGGCAAATGTGCAGCTTCCGCTGAGTACCGCTTTTTCGGCAACAAGCGAAAAGGCTCGGGCTGGACAGACTTTGACACAGATACCGCAGCCGTTACAGCGATTTTTGTCGATAACAATGTTGGATGCCTGCATGTGAGTGCCTTTTACTCGGCTGAAATTACAATCAGTTTTTCACGGTCGCCAGACTGGTAAGTATAAAAACCATTGATAGGCAGATCACCTCTGATTCGCAGCCAGCTATCTTGATGCGAGAGATTGCGGTAGTCAAAACCTGCCAGATCTCGCAATTTCAATGTGCAGGTGCTGCCGGCGGGGATGTTCTTTTCGAGTGTTATCAGCAACTCACCATCTCCCTGGAGAAGATCTAAAGTGATGTGGTTTTGCTTGATTCGGGAAAGATTGGTAATCGTGAACGTGTTCTTCTCAGATTCATCATGGTAGTCTACGCGCAAATTAGTGAAGTTGATTTCGTCAAGCCCTCGACTGAAAGCGTAGGCTGCGGCATAGGCTTTAGTTTGGCTGGTTGCATTCAGGGTTTGGAAAACCGCTGCGGGTTGATCGGAGATGATTTTGAGAGCGCTGAGGTTGTACTTTACCGGGGTATCGCCGGTCATTGAAAAATAATGTTTTCCGTGGCCCGGAATGGTCAACGACTCGCTTTTTTTAGTTATATCAGCACAGTCCTGCCAAAAAACTGTAATCGCTGCCGGTTTGGGGCTTAAATTGACCAGCGAAACCGTACACTGGTTGTTGCCACTTTCGCCATTTTCGCTGTTTTCCGGTTTATTGAGAACTGTATAAAGATAGCTGCTTGTAATGCATGCATCAATGTTACTTGATGGAACTGCGACCAGGCCGGCCATGTCGGTGAAGGGTCGGCTGAAAAATTCGAGTCCGACAATTTGACAGGTTGATTCGGCTTTTATGGTGACGGTCTCTTCCGGCAGAGTTCCTTTACTGAAAAAATCGTCGGCTAAAGCTGCCACCTGACCGTTGGCCGGTAAAGAGAAGAGCTCGCTGAAAGCCTGAAGTTCGCCGGCCTGGTTGTAGGCTTTTAAAAGTATCTGGGCCGGGTTGGCTGTCGGGTTAGCCAGAGCCAGGCCGGTCCAGCAATTTTCACCATTTTCAACTACCGGAAAGAGGAGTGAACCGGAACCTTCCGGTGCCCCTTTTTGACCATCAAGGTAACTTGTCGATTCCAGGGTTGTCAGAAGTGATAACCTGGAGTCGGAATTAACCCGCATCCAGGCTGTTTCCTGGGGGATCTTGCCTCTGAATATACGGTCGTGACTGGCGATTTGGGTTGCTGGTGAAAACCCATCTTCCGGTCTAAATTTATAAAGTTTCTGCTCGAGAAGTTTTTCGCCGTCGGCGGCAAATAGTTGCAAGCTGGCCTCGGCGTTTTTGGCGCTGAGGTTGGTGATCGAAAAGATAGTATCCCAGCCATCGTCAAGACAGAAATGGGGAAAAAAATAGCTGTATTGCGGGTTTACGGAGTTTTTGGGAATTTTGACCGTAATTGAGGTTAAAGGCGAGGGGTTACCGGCATAGTCAATTGCTCTGATCTGATATTCGTATTCGGCTCCCGCAATTACTTTTGTGTCCGTATAGCTGGTGAAGAGCGAGGTCAGTTTTTGCGGTAATAGATTTCCGCCGGGCTGATAATCGTTAATCCGGGTTTTGTAAAGTTCGTAAAACTCGACTCCCGAGTCGCCGTCAAAACTCAGCATCCAGTTAAGTTCGACCTTCTCTCTGGTTGCTGCGTAGTCCAGACCGACGGGGGCTGTCGGAGTTTTGTCATCGCTATTTAAAGCCTTAGTGAGGGCCGTCATCTTTGACGAAGCAGGAGATGTGTTGTCGGAGCGATCAAAGGTTTTGATTGAGTAGCTGTAGGCGGTGCCCGGTTCACAGGAGGGATCGACGAACCAGGTTTTGGGTGCGTTTACGATGGCGTAAGGAAAGTCGGCGCTGTAATCATCCCGGAAAATCCGGTAACCGCCGACGCCGCTGCCGCCCGCATTGTCAGTGGCCGCTTGCCAGCTCAATTTAATACTGGCAAAGCCCTGTCCCAGCGCGGTTAACCGGGTTACGGTTTCGGGAGCTATGGTATCGCTGATCGCGTCATCATCTACGTCAAAAAGGATAAACTTTCCACTCTCGCCGGTGACCACGCCAATCCGATTTTTCAGTCCATAGCCGTCGTAAACTTTATATGTATCGGCAATCGTTGTCAGCTCCAGGGGTTGTAGTCGGTCAGCCAGCGAGAAAATTTTAACTCCTTTGTCGGAGGCGGCGTGGAGGTGGTCGTTTTTAATAAAGAGGTTATGAATTCTGCCGCAGTCACAGTTTAAATCAGTAACTTTTCG
>JAYEGS010000335.1:0-1697 GCA_034659215.1 Pseudomonadota bacterium
AAATGCAGAAGGTTCTTCTGCTGGCGGTTCCGCTCCTGGCCTTTTGGCAGATTCATGCTTTGCCGGAGAGTTTTGGCATCTGTAACTTCATGGGTTTTGAGCTGGTTTTCGGCAAGGTCGATAAACTGACCTATGTTTTCCTGCACGTTTTTACGCTGATGGCATTGATCGGTGCCGTCTACTGCCTGCATGTTAAAGAGACCGGCCACCATATTGCGGCTTTTCTCTACGTTGCCGGGGCCCTGGGGACGACATTGGCCGGGGATTATCTGACGATCTTTATCTTCTGGGAGCTGATGGCTTTTGCCTCAACTTTCCTGATCTGGTACCGCAAAAGAAAGCGTTCAATCGAAGCCGGTTACCGCTACCTCCTGGTACATACGGCCGGCGGCCTGATTCTTCTGGCCGGAATCTTTCTCCGTTATCAAAATTGTCATGACTTAACCTTTGCTCAGATTGCCGTTGAAGGTGCGACGACGGCCGATTATCTGATTATGATCGGTTTTATGCTTAATGCCGCGGTTCCGCCGATTCATGCCTGGCTGCCGGATGCCTATCCCGAGGCGACGGTGACCGGGGCCGTTTTTATGTGCGCGTTTACGACCAAAACTGCGGTCTATGTTTTAGCTCGGGCTTTTCCCGGTTTTGAGATGCTGGCCATTATGGGGGCGATCATGACCCTTTACGGAGTCGGCTACGCGGTCATTGAAAATGATGCACGGCGGATTCTGGCTTATCATATTGTCAGCCAGGTCGGTTATATGGTTTGCGGGATCGGGATTGGTACGGCGATGGCCGTTAATGGGGTCTGTGCCCACGCCTATGCCCATATTCTTTACAAAGCTCTGCTCTTTATGGGAGTGGGTGCGGTTCTCGAAATGACAGGCAAGTCAAAACTGAACGAGCTTGGCGGACTCTATAAGAGGATGCCGTGGGCTATGTTTTTTACCGTGATTGGCGGGATTGCGATCTCCGGCTTCCCGCTGACCAGCGGATTTATCAGTAAATCGATGATTATTTCAGCCGCGGGTGCGGATCACCGGATTTTTCTGCTCGCGATGCTGACACTGGCGGCGGTTGGAACCTTTCTTTCGGTTGGGATCAAATTGCCTTATTTTATCTGGTTTGGTAAAGATTCCGGCGTCAAAGCGAAAGATGCTTATTGGAATATGAACCTGGCGATGTTTTTTGCCGCCTTCATGTGTATTTTCCTGGGAATTTATCCGGAATACCTCTATCGAATGCTGCCCTTCGCTGTGGACTATCACCCCTATACCGCCTACCATATTTCCGAGACCCTGCAGATTTTGGGATTCACCGGCTTGGGCTTTTATTTGATGGTTAAATATCTCCATCCTGAGCCTAAGATGAATCTTGATCTTGACTGGTTTTATCGTAAGGGTGGACTCGTATTTATGTGGGTTGCCGGTAAACCGATCAGTATTGCCAACGACTGGGTTGGTGAAGTGTATCGCACCGTCGGTTTACGATTTACCAAGGCCGTAGCCAAAGCTCTCTCCTGGTTTGATTGGGAGGGGATTGATTGGGCGGTTGATGGCTCCGCTAAAGGGGTAGTTCAGGGCGGTGACAAGATGCGAACCCTGCAGACCGGTAAAATACAGCAGTATATAGGTGGCGCTGTCGCCGCTCTGATGATTGTCCTGCTGGTTGTGGTTTTTCTGTAAAAGTATAAAAAT
>JAYEGS010000336.1:0-8908 GCA_034659215.1 Pseudomonadota bacterium
CCCCCCCCCCCCCCCCCCCCCCCCCCCCCGCCCCCCCCCCCCCCCCCCCCCCCCCACCACCCCCGGGCCCCGCGAGTGAGTTGGTGATACAATATTGTATAAAATAAAAAATTGCATTGATCCTGATTGACTTTGCTTTCCAGGTTGTTGGCAGCTTTTTCCAATTTGGCAGGTCGTAACTTTATAATGTGATATTTTTCCTTTACAAAAAGATGAGATTTATCTATATACTAACTTAACGTTCGTTAATGTAATTATGTTCTGGTCAGGAGATCCTGGATGAGACCACTTAACCCCAAAAGTAATGAAGAAATTCTTGCAATAGCCATCCCTCTGTTTGCCAAATCCGGTTACAGCGGCGTATCAATGCGGAATATTGCTGAGAAAGTCGGTGTCAGTCCTGCGGCGCTTTATCACCATTTCTCAGGTAAGGAGACGCTTTATCTTGCCGCCATGACCCAAACCTTTGTTGATAAGGCCGCTATCCTGAAGGAAATACTCGGCAGCAGAGCTGCACCGGAAGAACGTCTGGCTCAATTTGTTGCCCGTTTCTGTGAATTGCTTGATCAAGACAATGATTTCAGCATGCTGATTCAAAGGGAAATAATGGATGGTGATAAATCCCGGCTGCAATTTTTGGCCACGGAAGTTTTTCATGGCTTATTTCAGGGTGTTATCGAATTGTGCCGGGAGTTGGATTCGCTAAAAGACCCTTATCTCACGGCTGTTTCACTTATCGGGGTCGTCATGTATCACTTTCAAGTAGCTGTTCTTAAACCATATCTTCCTTACAGCAGAGAACATTACAATGATCCACAAGTAGTTGCCCAGCATGCAACTAAGTTTATTTTGCAAGGATTGAAAACCTGTTAATCGTTACAAATCATATACAATCAAACAATCAAAAAACGGGAAAAAAGAGATGTTTCAAGGTGAAAACAACAAAGTAATCCTCTGGCTTTTTGCTGTGGGTATGGCATTTATCTTATCGAGCTGCAATCAGGAGTCTAACTCAGTTGCCAAAAGAGAATTTAAGACTCACACGCTACCGGTGTTAGAGGTCGTGAATGAGGAACTTCCAGTCTATTATACGACGATTGGCTCAGTGATTTCCGACAACCGGATTCATATAACTTCGCGCATTACCGGCTATATTCGTGAGATTCTGGTTCGGGAAGGGCAGCCGGTTAGCAAGGGGGATCTTCTCGTCTCATTGGATAGCAGTGATATTGAGGGGGCGATAGAGCAGGCAAAAGCCGCTGCCGGTAAAGCCGACTCAGCCCTGAAAGATGCTGAGATCGACCTTGAACGTTACGAAGCTCTTTACCAGGAAGGGAGTGTTCCTGAAAATGCATTGCGAAAGATACGTCTGCAGAGAGATGTTAGCCAAGATAATTTGCGAGCGGCTCAGGCAGCTCATCAAATAGCACAATCTCAACGGCAATATATCATGATTAAAAGTCCGGTGGCCGGGGTTGTTGTTGAACGCCAAAAGAGGGCTGGTGATCTTGCCACTCCAGGTTTTCCTATCATCTCGATTGAGTCGGAGAAAGCACTTCTTTTTAAATCTTTTGTTCCTGAAAGACAAATTCAAAAGGTTGTCCAGGGTGATGATGTAACTGTTGATATTGATGCTCTTGGCAAAACTTTGAACGGTCATATTTCAAGGATTGTTCCTTCCGGAGATCCGGTAACCAGAAGTTATGAAATAAAAATCTGTTTAGACGATACGATAGATCTCCTGCCGGGGATGTTCGGACGGGTTCGCTTTCGGATTGGCACGGAAAAAACACCTGTCATTGACCGCACAGCAGTTGTTGAACGCGGCGGTTTACGCGGGGTATTCGTAGTCGATGCTGAGCAACGAGCCCATTTTCGCTGGTTGCGATTTGGCCGGGAATGGCCGGATCGTATGCAAGTACTGGCTGGAGTCTCTCCGGGCGAATGTATTGCGGCCAATTATGTCTCCTTGATTCACGATGGTGATCTTATTAAAATCGGGGAGAGTAATGAATAAAGTAGAACTTAACCTGGCTGGCCGAATAGCTGAAATTTTTGTCAAATCCAAACTCACGCCGTTATTTATTTTAGCCTGTGCGATCATCGGGATAATCGCGCTAACCCAGACGCCGAGAGAGGAAAATCCGCAGATTCTGGTGCCTGGTGCCGAGATCATGGTGGCTCTACCTGGGGCCTCGGCGAGTGAAGTTGAACAACTGGTGGTTAACCCTTTGGAGGCACTGGTTCGTCAAATAAGTGGCGTCGATCACACCTTTGCCGTGGCTATGAATTCCATGGCTTTAATTCAGGTGCAGTTTGAGGTGGGTGAAGACAAAGAACGTTCTATGGTTAAAATCCATGACCGAATTCAGGGCTATTGCCGAAACCTGCCGGCTGATGCAAGTAGACCGATCATTCGCAGCGTTGATGTGGATGATGTGCCTATTGTTACCGTGACCCTGGCTTCAGAAAAGTATAACGATTATGCCCTGAAGCGACTAGCTGATCGGATGGTTGAGCGTTTACGCAGTATGGAGGAGGTTTCGGTCTCCTATGTAAAGGGGGGCCGGGATCGGGAGCTTCGGATTGAGCTTGATCCGGAGCGGCTCCAGGCCTATGGGATTTCGGGAGATTTAACCACAAATTTGATCCAGACGGCTAATGTTGCTATCTCGGTCGGTACTCTTCTTCACCGGGGGCTAAACCGGAGCATTTTTGTTGACGGTTTCTTGCAAACGGCCCATGATGTTCGCCGATTGGTTGTTGGAATCCATCAGGGCAAGCCGATTTTTTTAGAAGATGTGGCAGAGGTTATCGATGGCCCACCGGTTGAACGCCAGCATCTTAGTCGTTTCTCTTTTGGCCCGGCGGACAAGAACTTTAACACCACCCAAACTCCGGAAATCCCGGCTGTTACTCTAGCTATTGCCAAAAAACCAGGCACCAATGCTGTCTTTGTTGCAAACGATATTCTGGAGCGGATCAAAAGGATGCAAACTGATTTTGTCCCTCAGGATGTTCATCTCGTTGTTACTCGTAACGACGGTAAGCGGGCTGACGACAGCGTTAATTTGTTGATTAATAATCTGGGAGTATCTCTGATATCTGTTTTTGTGATCGTGATTTTATTTTTGAGTTTTAAAGAGGCATTGATCATCGCTATTTGTGTTCCTCTGGTTCTGTCGTTAGCTCTGGGAGCTGATTTTCTCTTTGGTGTGACGATTAACAGAATTACCCTTTTTGCCTTAATTCTCTCAATGGGAATGTTGGTTGATGCGGCCACTGTAGTTGTCGAAAATATTCATCGTCACTACCAATACATAAAAAATGGGGACAAACAGCTTACTGCAATTCTTGCCACCAATGAAATAGGTAATCCGACCAACCTGGCAACCGTTGCTATCGTGATGGTGTTTCTCTCCATGATCATCCTGACCGGCATGCCGAGTGCCTATTTTTTTCCGATTACATTCAATGTTCCAATTACGATGTTGGCATCCCTGGTCGTGGCCTACATTGTCACGCCATGGGCGGCTAATCGCTGGATGAAGGAAAACGGTACGCATGTCCCCGGAGAAAATGCTCCTAAAGATCGATTGCATCGAATCTATTATGCTTCAATTACACCGGTTCTTGATCACTCTTGGGTTCGTAATCCGGTATTTCTGGTAACCGGATTCCTGATCATGGCCGCAGTGATGCAGGTTTCCTGGCAGTTTGTGCGCCCGCAAGGGATGTCCGGTCCATTAACACCGGGTTGTGTCGCTATGGGGATGCTGCCTAAAGATGATAAAAACACGTTCAATATTACCATCGATATGCCTGAATATAGCCCGGTGGAGACCACCGACCAGGTGGCTCGGGAGGTGGGCGAACTGCTGCGCAAAAATGTCTACGTCAGCAATTACCAGACCTGGGTAGGAGAGGCCGGGGTTATCGATTTCAATGGTTTGTTACGGGGATCGGGGAATAAACAGGGTGCTCACGTGGCTGAAATTCGGGTTAATCTAATGGATAAAAAGAAGCGCAGCATCAGCTCTATCACGTTGGTGCGGGAGTTACGCCCGGAAATAAAAAAGATCCAGGCGCGTTATCCGAAAAGCGTGATTCAGCTGGTGGAAGACCCGCCCGGGCCTCCGGTACAAGCCACGGTTCTGGCCGAGATTTATGGTTCTGATGCGAAAGTTTTGCGAAAACTAGCAGACCGGGTCAACAAAGCTTTTCAGGATACCTATGACATGGTTGACATCCATGATTCAGAGGTGGAGGATGTCGGGAGAATCAATGTCGTCATCGACAAGGAAAAGGCGGCATTGTCGGGTATCGGAACAGCTCAGATAGCCCAGCTGCTGCGCACTCTTGTCCATGGCGCAGAGCTTGGGCGCCTCCATGTTGAGGGTGAAAAAAATCCTGTGCCCATTCGGGTGCATGTCCCTCGTCGTTCTCAGATAAATCCGGAAAATCTTTCTCGCATCTTTATCACTAATCCTCAGGGAAAAAAAATTCCTCTCTCTGAAATGGTACGCTTAGTTCCGGCCTGGCAGGATCGGCCTATCCTGCATAAGGATTACGAACAGGTTGCTTTTATCGGCGGTGAACTGGGCAGCTCGTCACCGGTATACGCCGCGCTTGATCTTAACCGCCGCCTGCAAAACCTGTCTCTGGATGATGGTAAAGTCTTAAGGACAGGCAACCTTACGATTAAGGCGCAGATGCCGGATACGATTGACGGCTATCAACTGTTTTGGGGTGGAGAGATGCGTATGACCCTTGATATCTATCGTGATTTAGGCGGTGCTCTGCTGCTATCCATGACCTTAATCTATTTGTTGCTGGTTGCCTACTATCGCTCTTTCACGATTCCTATGGTAGCCATGTCCTCCATCCCTTTAGGCCTGATTGGGGTGTTTGGGGGGCATTTGCTGACGGGACAGATGTTTAGCGGCCCCTCGATAATCGGGATCATTGCCCTTTCCGGGACAGTTGTTCGCAACTCCTTATTAATTATAGATTTCGTCATCGATTATAGAGAAAATAACATGCCCCTATATGATGCCATCAGAGAAGCGGGTGCCGTTCGCCTGCGGCCCATTTTGTTGACCGCACTTACCATTGTTACAGGTACTGCCATCATGCTTTCCGACCCGGTCTTCGGCGGCCTGGCCGTATCTTTGATCTTCGGTACGATCTCGGCCACATTCCTGACCATGATTGTGATCCCAACCCTCCTTTATCTTTTGTTACGAAATAAAACCAATTCCGGGTCTACATCTGTATCAGGAGAAGTTTCATAATGGGTTCTCTTTTTGTTAAATATTTTTGTCGGATATTGCCCTTGTTGGGATTGGTGATTGCTATGCCGGTAAATGCCGAAACCCTCTCTCAGGCGTGGGCAACCGCTCTGGCGGAAAATTACAACCTCAAAGCCGCCCGCGAAAGCGTGGCGGCGGCAGAGGAACAACTGGCGGCGGCCAAGGCGACTAGACTCCCCGGACTTTCATTTAAATCGGGCTATACAGCTCGAGATCATGAACCGCGATTAATAGCAACTTTAGGGTCGACTATATTAGATTTGCCGGTTGAAAATCGACACAATTTTGCCTGCCGGGCAACCGCCTCTATCCCGTTGTACACAAGTGGCCGTATTTCAAGTGGTATTAATGCCGGCTCCGCTATGCTTAAAGCGTCTCAAGCTGATAAGGCAAGTGTTGAGCTGGATCTTAAGATGCAGGTGGCTGAAGCCTATGTCTCGGTATTACGGGCCAGGCGTGGACTTGAGGTGGCCAAAAGTCATGTGCTGAGTCTTAAGGGTCATGAACAGGATGTACTGGCCCTCTATAACCAGGGCATGGTTGCTCGCAATGATCGCTTAGCCTCCCAGGTTGCTCTGGCCGATGCCCGGCAACTGATGATTCAAATCCGCAACCAGCTTGATTTGGCCCAGGCCGCCTTTAACCGCCTTTTACAGCGTCCCTTGGATCAAGAAACAACCTTGGAAAAGTTAACTCTTGGGAACGTCAATGAAACCCTCCCGGTTATGACTCTAAAAGCTCTTGGACAACGCAGTGAACTTTCGGCAGTGAGCAAAAAAATTCAGGCTCTGCGTAATCAGGCAACCGGTGTCCGGGCCGAAAATATGCCGCAGGTTGCGTTGGCCGGTGGCTATGGTTATCAGCAAAACGATTATCTTGTTAATGAGGGGCAATGGTCGATCACGTTGGGATTACAATGGAACCTGTTTGATGGCGGTGTTTCCAAGCATAGATCCAAGGCTCTATCCCGGCAGGCGAATGCTCTGCAGGAACAGTATAATGACTTTGCTTCCATCATCTCTTTGCAGGTTCGGCAAGCCTGGCTCGATACTCAGGAGACCCGCAAGCGCCTTCAGGTTACCAGTCAAGCCATCACCCGGGCGGAGGAGAATCTTAAGGTCAGTCGAAATCGTTACAGCTCCGGCCTGACCACAAATACGGAAGTTTTGGATGCCGAGACTCTACGAATCAAGAGTCTGCAAAATCATGCAAATGCCAATTACGACAGGTTATTAGCGATTTTGCACTTACAACGAGCCATTGGTGACCTATAGTTAGAACGCGACCAAAAACCTATTTCCGGGTGGTATGATTGACATTGAGGTTTTTTGTCGTTATAGTTTTGAAAATGGGTGTTTCCTATGAGTGTCAATGATCAGGGCGGGTCTCCTTGATAGGGTACGGAATCGCTTAACAACCATCAACAATATTATTTTTTCAGGAGGTTCAAATCATGTCGAAAAATCAAATGCAGGATCGTATCGCGGAAGAGTTGAAAAAAGTCAAAGAAAGTGGTGTGGTTACTTCGGAAAAGATTTACGAAATCGTCAGGCAGGCGGTCTCCGATGCCGTGGCTGAGGGTAAAGGTGGAGCCGAGGAAATCAAGCCTATCGTCAAGGATGCCTTGTCGGCTACGGTGGAAGGATTGAAGGCCGTTGAAGCGGATGTAACGGATAATATCAAGGCCACTCTGGAAGGTGCTTTGGACGGTGTTCGCAGCCAAAAGAGCCAGACCATCGAGGCGGTCGGAAAAGAGCTCGGTGAGCTTGAAAAAAAACTTGCGGCGGAAAAAGCCGAACTGGCCCAAACTGTCAGGGATGCCTTTCTCGGAGCAAAAGAGGCGGGTGAGACATTTTCTGATGAAGCTCGAACCCGGATCGAATCTGTTTCCGCCGACACTAAATTGAATAGCGTGGAACTTTTGGGATTGACCCGGGAGACGGTTAAAGAGGCCGTCAAACAGGCTGTCAAGGCGGGCAAAGATGTAAAAGAGACCGTGGCCCATATTAGCAGCGAGGCTACTGAAAAGGCTCTGAAAGAGGGCAAGTTTAGAGCGGACAGAATGAAGGGGATTGTTGAAAAAGTTATTTCCGGCGCGGTTGAAGGTGCCGAAGAGATGGGTGAGGAGGTCAAAATTGTTGCTCGTGGCGCTTTTGAAGGGGTGCAAAAAGGGCTTGCTGCGGCCGTGGAATCGGTTGGTGATAAGAGCAAAGAATTTGTCCACGATGACTTGGCCCGGACAAAAGAAGACCTTGAGACCATCGAAGAGCTTTTTGCCGAGACGGTTCTCAGAGTGGCAAGAAACTCCGGAGATGCGGCAAAATCAATTTTAACCGAACTGGCTGAGCAGACTGAAAAAACAACTTCAGTACTTAGGGAAAAGAGCGGTCAGGCAGCTGGAGAAGTTGCCCAAAGACTGAAGGAGGCCGGAAAAGAGGTTACCCAGACGACCGTCGAAGCTGCCGGCAAGGTGACAAGTATCATCGCCGAAGAGGCCAGGGAACTCGGTCAAAGGTCTGTGGATGTCGCAAAGGGGGCCATCTCAGGGATGTTGCAGGGGGCAAAAGATGCTCTCAATAAAGGGAAGGACGATTAGTAATCTAAATTCCACAGGGAGAGGGTGTTTTGACATTTTTTAAAATCGGCAGTGTCGGGCGTACTTACCGTCATATGCAGCGTTATCGGCAAATTCTTACCGTGATTTTCAAGTACGGTTTTGGCGATCTAGTTGATGCGCTTAATCTTGAATATTATCTGGAAATCGGGTTGCAGGTGATCTCTCGTAAACGACGGGAGAGAATCGAAACGCTCTCCCGTGCGGTTCGGGTAAGGATGGTTTTGGAAGAGCTGGGCCCCAGTTTTCTTAAACTGGGCCAGATTCTCTCCACCCGTCCCGACCTTTTGCCGGTTGAGTTTATGCAGGAGCTGGAAAAACTTCAGGATGATGTCTTGCCGTTCCCCTACCGGGAGGTGGAAGCTGTCATCGAAAAGGAACTTCAGAAACCGATCGAGCAGGTTTTTTCAAGTTTTGATAAACAGCCTCTGGCCGCGGCCTCTATCGGTCAAGTCCACCAAGCGAAAATGCTTGATGGCAAAGATGTCGTTATCAAGGTTCAGCGTCCCGGTATCCATCGTAATATTGAAGTTGACTTGGAAATCATGATGCACCTGGCGGAATTGATGGAGCGTCATCTGGAAGGATGGGAGATTCAGCGTCCCACCAGAGTTGTCGAAGAGTTTGCCCGAACCCTGGAAAAGGAGCTGGACTATACCCTGGAGGCGGCTCACACGGAGAGATTTGCCCGACAGCTTGAGGATGAGCCCGCAGTTTATGTGCCGCAGGTCTATCGCGAAGTCACAACCTCACGGGTGCTGACCATGGAACATATCTATGGGGTTAAAGCTTCCGCTATTGACGAGTTGGAAAAAGCGGGGTTGGATCGAAAAGAGATTGCCCGACTCGGTCTTGTCCTGATTATGAGGCAGATTTTTGTCCATGGTTTTTTTCATGCTGATCCTCATCCGGGTAACATCTTTATCATGCCTGATAATGTTATCTGCTATATAGATTTCGGCATGATGGGGCGGCTTGATCT
>JAYEGS010000337.1:0-1689 GCA_034659215.1 Pseudomonadota bacterium
CGGGTATGACCGGGTTTTCCGCTGGTGCGAGCCAGAGAACGACGGTTGAGAAGATAGTTGATCAGGGTTGATTTCCCCACATTTGAACGGCCCGCAATCGCCAGATGGGGCCGCCCGTCAAACGGAGCTTGAGAAAACTCGGCCGCACTTTTAATAAATTCAACAGTTTTTATTTTCATAATAACTCCAAAGTCATTGTTCTTAAGACCATCAATTTACCAAAAACCGTTGCCAAGCAACTCTTTTTTATGTTAGCAACGACGCGCTTCAATATTTTGATTATCACTATTAGCAAATTCAGGAATTTATCCATGCATTACGAAGGCAATATTATTCGACCGCCGAGCGAGGCTCGGAGCATCATCCTCCAGGTAACTGTCGGATGTTCTCATAACCGCTGCACTTTCTGTCCAACTTATACCGGGGTGCGCTTTAGAATAAAGGATGAGGCCACTCTCTCAGCCGATATCCGCTACGCGGCCCAAGCCTTTCCCGGTGCGCGGCGACTATTTATAACCGACGGTGATGCTCTGGTCATCCCCTGGAAACGACTCTACCCTCTTTTTCAAGAAATCAACGAACAACTGCCTCGTTTAACCAGAATCGGCATCTACGCCTCGGCCAAATCTTTGCGCCGCCGCTCCCTTGAAGAGCTTAAACTGCTTAAAGAACAAAAACTGGGGATAATCTATTACGGACTGGAGAGCGGTGATGATGAAACCTTGAAAGCCATGGACAAAGGAACGACCAGCGGCGAGGAATCAATTGTCCTCTGCAACAAGGTTAAGGAGGCCGGCATCAAACTCTCGACCACGGTCATGATCGGCATTGCCGGCCAAGAGCGCTCGCTCATCCACGCCCGCCGCACCGGTGAAGTTTTAACTGCCATCGACCCCAACTATGTCGGTGCCTTGGTAACCATGATCGCGCCCGGCACCCGGCTTGAAGAAGCTGAACGCGAGGGCCGTTTCACGCTTCCCGATCAACGCGGCCTGCTCCTCGAACTTAAAGAGATGATCACCTGGACCAAATTAAGCAAGGGCATGTTTATGGCCAACCACGCTTCCAACTATCTCCCGATCAAGATTCATTCACCAGCCCAACGCGAAGCCGCCCTTAAAATGATCGATGAAGCCTTAAGCGGCAACGTCCAGTTAAGAGAAGAGTGGATGCGAGGACTGTAATGGCGTCTTAAAATGTCCAGCTGACTTCGTTCCCCGTCAACCTTCGTCACTGCGGCGTACTTTATGTACGCCTCATTCCTCAGGTTTCGGGCGCCTCGCATCTGAACATTTTACTTTGCCATTACAATTTTGTTTATTTAAAATTAACGATAAAGAATCAGACGTTGGCCGGGCTGCAAGATGGCTTTGGCTTGCAACTTATTCCAGCGCTCAAGGTCAGCAATGCTGACCTTGTAGCGGCGGGAAATGCGCCACAAGTTGTCACCTTTACGCAGCGTAACCACCTTTTTCTGAACCCTCTTCTTCTTGGCCGTTTTAACGACCCCGCTACGCTTTCTTTTTATGGAGCTCCCAGGTGTGAGTTTAAGCATCTGCCCGGGTTTAATTGCAGTTTTTCGCCCCAAACCATTCCAGCGCTGAAGATCGGCAACCCGCAAATTATAACGCCGGGCAATCTTCCACAAACTATCGCCCCGACGCACCCGATAGCGAGTTTTCTTACCCG
>JAYEGS010000338.1:0-31617 GCA_034659215.1 Pseudomonadota bacterium
CGACGTCCGAGCAGACCGTTAATCAGGACTCCGATGGCCGGGAAAAGCGGTACCAGCCAGATATAATCGAACATACCTATAACTCCTTAAAATTCCTAGTGAGAATTATTTCTTTACAGCAAATCTTGTAATGATTATCTAAATTGAGATGGCTAAGTAAAAATTTCGATATACAAGGAGTTGTGGTTTTTCAGGTACGAGACCATACAAGAGTATGTCGAGTGTCTGAAAAGTCACGACGACGCAGGAGATCGGAATTTTTACAACGCCATCACCATTTCAAGAGATTGAATTTGTCAAGATCAATTGATCCGTGTTTACGATACATGAGGACGAAGATAGCTAAGCCAACGGCCGCTTCAGCAGCGGCTACAGCCATGACGAAAAGCACCATAAAGATACCATCAAGTGACTGATGAGCCCGGCTGAAGGTCACAAAAGCGATGCAGACGCCGCCCAGCATGATCTCGATACACATAAAGACAACTATGGCGTTACGGCGACAAACCGCGCCGGCTGCACCAATTATAAAAAGGACAACTGAAAGGGCTAAATAGATACTTTGATTTTCAATCATGTCTCCTGCTCCTCTACTTTACGCGTTTAGCCAGAACTACGGCACCAATGACGCCGGCAGTCAGGAGAATGGAAACAACTTCAAAAGGCAGCAGGTAGTCAGCAAAAAGAAAATTCGAGATCACTGCTACGCGGCCATGGGTTGCAACCAACGTATCTGTTATTGGGCCTTGGATGGCGCTTAAGCTATTGCCTAAACTAACCAACATCAATTCCAGAAATAGGACAATCAATGCTGCCACGCCCACCACTTTAGAGACCCTGGTATTCACCTTGGAATCTTGTTCCTGACGGAGATTAAGCATCATGATGGCAAATATTATAAACATCATAATCGCACCGGCATAGACAATAACCTGTAACATAGCCAGAAACTGAGCATGCAACAAAACATAAATTATCGCCACCATAAAGAAGGAGAAAACCATCCATAGGGCACTATGCAACGTCGAGCGGGCAAATATAACCAGCAACGATGAGATAACCGCTAAGCCACCACATATCAACAAAAATACCAGTTCCATCAAATCACTCCTAAACAGGTTACTTTATTTGCCAGCAAAGATATATTTTTCCGGGTTTTTCAATTTTTCTATATCAAAGATAAAATCTTCACGCTGATAGTCGACAAAATCGTAAACTTTGGTCAACTCGATTGCATCTTTAGGGCACGCTTCCTGACAGAAGCCACAGAATATACAGCGCAGTTCATCAATGACGAACTCTTTCGGATAACGCGTCCCCCCGGCATCTTCGTAAGGAACAATTGTAATTGCCTGGGGCGGACAAATTTTGGCACAAAGGCCGCAGGCGACACAATTTAATTTTCCCTGATCATCGACTTTCAAACGATGCAGTCCCCGCCAACGATCACTCACCTCACGGCGCTCGGTCGGATACTTGATCGTGATCGGCTTACTGAAAAAATTCTTCAGGGTGTAGGCCAGACCTTTCAGGATCGGTGTAATGAATTTCCCTTCCGGTCGCCGATCGCTGATATTCAGTACGTATTCTTTGTCGCCCATGTCATCCTCTTAAAAAACCTGCCACTGGTTAGGGGGCACCAAGGTCATTTAAATTATTATTTCTTTTCTTGTAACTGCTCCGGTTAATCTATCTCTTTAGATATTGAAGATCAACATCCACAATCCGGTAAGCAAAATATTAAGCAGACCAAAGGGCAGAAGAATCTTCCAACCAAAACTCATAACCTGATCATAACGTAAACGGGGGAATGTCGAGCGCTCCCAGACACAGAAGAAGATCATGAAAAAAGTTTTGAGGAAGAACCAGTGCGGACCATCAACAATTGGGCCATGCCAGCCGCCGAGAAAGAGAGTTGTAACCAACGCGGCAAAAACAAACATGTGACAATATTCGGCCATAAAAAAGAGGGCGAATTTCATCGAGCTGTATTCAACGTTAAAACCACAAGCGAGTTCGGCTTCAGCCTCAGGCATATCGAACGGCGTCCGATTGAGTTCGGCCAGGCCGCAGATAATAAAGAGAACAAAGGCAAACGGTTGCTTGACAATATTCCAGAGTCCGGTTTGTGAATTAACAATATCGACCAGACTTAAAGAACCGCTGACCATGACTACCGCAATTACGGCCAAGGCCAATGATAATTCATAACTGATCATCTGGGCTGCGCCACGCATGCCGCCGATGACGCCATATTTATTCCCTGATGCCCAACCCCCGAGAATACCACCATAAGATCCAATCGTAGAGATACCTAAAATCAGGAGAATTCCAACATCAAGATCGGTCAGATAGAGGGTTATTTCCCGACCCATGATGGTTACGGTGTCGCCAAAGGGGACTAAAACAACTAACGTCACAGAAGCCCCGATACTGATAATCGGTGCCAGGACAAAAAGAGGTTTGTCAGCGTTGTCGGGAATCAGCTCTTCTTTGAAAAAGCCCTTGACCCCATCAGCGATGGGCTGCAACAATCCATGAAATCCGACTCGGCGCGGTCCATGCCGCAACTGGACATGGCCTAAAACTTTTCGTTCTATCCAGGTCGAATAAGCCACAATCAAGAGGGCTACAACAAAAGCCACCAATGTTTTGACTATCAGTATGGTCATAAATTCGAGCATCCGTCATACCTCTTCAAACGGTGAACAGTGAGCTTGCATATTCTTTAAACTCAGGCACTTTAGAGAGACCTGAATCTTCTTTTGGATTAAGCTTTTCTACTTTTCTACTTTTTTGGTCTTTTTGGTCTTTTTAGGCTTTTTATCACTAGCTTCTTTTTTTGCCCCGCCGGACATTTCGACCTTAACCGCACAGACCTTATATTCAGGTATTTTTGCAACCGGATCCAGGGCCGCATTAGTCAAACGATTAACCGCCACTTCATGAAAATGGAAGGGCACAAAAACCACCCCGGCAGCCGGCCGATCACTCAACCACGCTTTGACTTTGATTGAACCACGCCGGGATGAAATAGCCAGCAGGTCATCATCTTTAACCCCTAAACGAGCTGCATCTTCGGGATTGATCTCAGCCTTGATCTCAGGGTGAACCTTATTCAAGCCCTCACCTTTACGGGTCATAGTCCCGGTATGGAAATGGGAGAGTACTCGCCCGGTCGAAAGAACAAAGGGGTATTCGGCATCCGTCACTTCAGCCGGCGGCTGATGATCAATGGCAAAAAAGAGTCCCTTGCCCCGGGCAAACGTATTGACATGGAGAATCGGGGTTCCGGGATGTTCACTATCGGGACAGGGCCAAGCCAGACCTTTTTCAGCGATCCGCTCATAGGAGATACCACCATAACTGGGCGTCACCTGAGCAATCTCCTGCATGATCTCTTCAGCACTATCATATTTCATCTCATAACCAATACGGGTCGAGAGATCAGCAATAATCGCACTATCTTCGCGGGCCTCACCGGCAATCGTCAAAGCTTTACGAATCCGCTGGACAACCCGTTCAGAGTTGACAAAAGTCCCGTCTTTTTCAGCAAATGAGACTCCAGGCAGGACGACGTCAGCCATCTTGGCGGTCTCGGTCAGGAAGATATCCTGAACAACGAAGAAATCCAAGGCTTCAACACAGTGCTCAATATGAGTCAGGTCGGGGTCACTAACTAACGGGTTCTCACCCATTATGTACATCGCCTTAACCTTGCCTTCAGCAGCGGCCGGAAACATCTCGGTCAAAACAAGGCCGGGCTTTTCATCAAGCGCGTCAACTTCAAGGCCCCAGGCTTTGGCGAATTTTTCCCGAACCTCAGGAATATCAACTTTCTGGTAGCCGGTGTAAACATTGGGCAGGCCGCCCATGTCACAGGCCCCTTGAACATTATTCTGACCGCGCAGAGGATTAACTCCACCGCCCTCAACCCCCATATTACCGCAGAGCATCGCCAGATTGCCAAGAGATTTGACATTGTCGGTTCCACAAGTATGCTGGGTAATGCCCATGGCATAGAGAATTGATGCCGGACGCGCCTGACCGTAGAGTTTAGCGGCGGCGTAGAGTTCGGCTTCGCTCAAACCGGTTATACCGGAGACATATTCAGGGGTAAATTTTTCCAGATTTTTGGCAAAATCTGCATAACCTTCACAACGCTCATCAATATAATCTTGAGCAGCCCAACCCTCTTTAATAATAATATGCATCATGCCGTTAATCCAGGCGATATCGGTGCCCGGTTTAGGTTGCAAATAGAGCTCGGCATAATCAACCAGATCAATACGGCGGGGATCAATAACCAGGATCTTAGTCCCGTGTTTGAGTACCGCTTCCTTGAGATAGTTGGCAAAGATGGGATGGTTTTCAGTTGTATTTGTTCCGGTTATCAAGACCGTCTCTGACTTTAATACGTCACAGATCGGGTTGGTCATTGCACCACTTCCAAATGTGGCGGCCAGTCCGGCCACCGTTGAGGAGTGTCAGAGCCTGGCGCAGTGATCAACATTATTGGTTCCGATCGCTGCGCGCATGAATTTTTGAAAAAGATAGTTCTCTTCGTTACTGCATCGAGCTGAGGTCAAGCCGCCGATCGCGCCACCACCAAATTCTTCCTTGATCGCGGAAAACTTTTCAGCCACCAGACTTAAAGCTTCATCCCAGCCGGCTTCCTCTAATTTGCCATTTTTTCTGATCAACGGAGTCGTCAGACGCTCATCGCTATTGATAAACTCGTAACCAAAACGCCCTTTAACACAAAGGCTGCCCTGGTTAACGCCGACGCCATCTTTCGAGGTCACAGCAATAACCCGATCATTTTGCACGTTGAGCTCAAGCTGGCAACCACAACCACAATATGTACATGTCGTCGGCACCCTCTCAATCAACCAGGTGCGACCTTTATAACGACTTAAATCTTCGGTCAGGGCTCCGGTCGGACAGACTTGCAGGCATTCACCACAAGACTGACATTTATCCTGATCGACAACCACCACCTGGGCTCCATAACCATCACCCTTAACGCTGATGGCTCCGATCCCCTTAATCTCCTGACAGGCGGTAACACAACGCAGACACATGATACAACGATCCGGCCAGTATCTAATCAGCGGAGTTGCGTAACTGGAATCACGTTCTATTTTGGCCGCACTGTATTCAACCTGGTCAATACCATGATCATAGACCAGATCCTGTAGCAGGCATTCACCACCTTTGTCACAAACCGGACAATCAAGCGGGTGATTTACGAGGATCAATTTCAGCGAATCCTGACGTATACGAGTCAGCCTCTCTGAATTTGTGGTAACCTCGATACCATCTTCAACCGGAGTTGTGCACGCCGCCATGGGGTGCGTAAACCCTTCGATCTCGACCACACACATTCGACATGAACCAATCGGATTCAGACGTTCGTGGTAACAGAGAGTCGGGATTTTGATATCGACACCCTTGGCCGCCTCAAGGATGGTCGTTCCCTGGGGGACGGTGACTTCTTTGCCGTCAATCGTCAACGTGACCATACTGTTTTTCCCTGCGTAAATAAAAATTACTGAAATTATCTATCAAACAACTATTATTAAAACGTATCTTGTCTACTGTTGCACTCGTAAAAAAAATCGGAGGCTATACTTTGACCGTCGCTACCCGATAACAGCGCAAGCAACGGTCAGCTTCAGCCATCGCTTCGTTTATCGAATAGCCCTGCTCAACTTCATCATTGGTAAATTTTCGGGTATCGGGATCGAGCATTTCAAGTTCCTTACGCTCCCGTCCCCCGAGAAGTCCCAAATCTTCCGACTGATCGTAAACCTTGACCTTTTTGAAAAAAGTATCAAAATTATCGTCCTCGGTATACTCCAAAGGCTCACCATTAATCATTTTATCAATAGTAAATGCCGCAGTTCTTCCACCCGCACAAGCCGTAATCAAAGCTCCGGGCCCGGTCTCGCAATCACCGGCCGAAAAAATCTTGGGTTGATCAGTCTGTTTGGTCAATTCATCGGCAACGATAGTCTTCCAACGCGTGGTTTTGACATCTTCGCGGCCTTCGAGCAATGAGAGATCCTGGGTCTGGCCAATCGCCGGAACCACAATATCGCACTCAATAACAAACTCGGAACCTTCAACTGCTACCGGACGACGGCGACCACTCTCATCGGGCTCGCCGAGCTCCATACGAACACACCGAAGGCCAACAACCTTACCATTTTCCGCGAGAATTTTTACAGGATGCGTCAAATAGTGAAAGTTTACCTTCTCTTCTTCAGCATCGTGAATCTCGACATCATCGGCCGGCATCTCATTCTTGGTGCGCCGGTAAACCAGGTTAACGTCAGGCTTATCGACCCGAAAGGAGCAGCGCACGCAGTCGATTGCGACATTACCGCCACCAACAACGACCACTTTCTTGCCCGCCGGATAGGGATCACGACCCTGATTAATATCTAGAAGGTACTGAACCCCGGAGATATAACCGTCGTAATTCTCTTCTTCACCTTCGACTCCCATCGTCGTACCCAACTGAGACCCGATAGCGATAAAAACCGCATCATTGTCGGCTTCCAATTGCGAAAGCTTGATATCTTTACCAATGGCGGTCTCATAATTAAATGTCGCCCCCATTCTTTCAATCCGATCAACCTCTTCGCGCAAGATTGTTCTAGGCAAACGATAATCCGGAATACCCATAGCCGACATGCCGCCGGGCTCATCAAAACGCTCATAAACCGTCACCTCATGCCCCATGCGGGTCAGGTGATAAGCGCAGGTTGCACCACCGGGGCCAGCCCCAACGATCGCAACTTTACCGGTTTTGGCAGAGGGTTTAACCGCAAACTTCGGCTCTTTACCTTTACTCAATTCGTAATCGGCAACGAAACGTTTAAGAAACTTGATTGAGATCGGGGCATCAAGATTCATCCGCCGACAGTGCTCTTCACAAGGGCGCACGCAGACTCGGCCAACAACGCCGGGCAGAGGCAATTTTTCCCGAATGACATCCAGTGAATCCTGGAAACGCCCCTCTTTTATACATTCAACATAGGTCGGAATATCGAGATGAATAGGACAGGCATCCATACAAGGTGCCGTCAATTTGGAGTGGTAGGAACCGGCTGCAATCGCCTTTTTATCATTAATTGCAGCTTCAAAATCGGCAGCAAAATGTTCCAGGGCATGAAGTATCGGCAGGGGGCCGGATTGACCGATGTTACACTTTGAAGATTCCTGAATCGACTCGGCCAGGCGGGCCAGGATACCAAGATCCTGAGATTTCCCAAGGCCTGCGCAAATTCTTTCCAGGGTTTCCGCCATTACCCGAGTACCTATCCGGCAGAGGAAACATTTACCACAGGATTTTTCCTGGACTTCCTTCATGTAGACCCGGCTTAAATCAACGATATCGGTTTCCGGATCGCGAATTACCAACCCATACCAGCCCATCAGGGCTTTTACCGCTTCGTCCTGTCTGAAATATTCCGGCAATTCAACTGTGTTGACCGGCTCTAAGTCCTGGCCTTCTTTGCCGCGGTTGTCAACTACTTCACCGCCCCAGGAACTAAATAAAATCTCAGCCATTAACCGACTCCCATTCAATGTAACTCAAAAAATAATCCGCTTTAACTTTAACTTTAACTAAAACCCTAACGATCAATCTCACCCAGCACGATATCAATACTACCGATAACCGAGATGGCATCCGCGAGCATGTGCCCCAACATCATCTTCTCTAAGGCACTAACCAGAATAAAACAGGGGGAGCGCACCTTCATGCGGTAGGGATTCTCCGAACCATCACCAACCAGGTAAAAACCAAGTTCACCCTTGGAACCTTCGACCGAATGGTAGATTTCACCTTCAGGAACCTCCGGCCCCTGGCACTGAATCTTGAAACGCCGAATCAGGGCACTGATATCTTCCTGCACGGCTCCGAGATCGGGGTTGGAAATCAGGGGATTATCTACATTAACCGGCCCTTCAGGCAAGTTTTCAAGCGCTTGTTCAATTATATTCAGGGATTGAGTAAACTCTTCCATGCGTACCAGATAACGGTCATAAACATCACCATTATCACCGACGGGAACCTTGAAATCGAAATCTTCGTAACAGCCGTAGGGCATCGTTTTGCGTATATCATAAGCGATTCCGGAACCTCTAAGTGAGGGGCCGGTCAAGCCGTAATTGATTGCATCTTCAGCGGAAATTTTGCCGATTCCCATGGTTCTTTTGCGCCAGATTATATTATCGGTCAGCAGGGTATTATAGCCTTCCAGTGCTGTCGGAAACCATTTGATAAAGGCCCGCAGATCTTTAATGAACTGCGGTGTAATATCTTGAGCAATTCCGCCGATGCGAAGATAGGACGGAGTCAGTCGATAACCGGAGACCTCTTCGGTCATATTCATGATCATTTCCCGATCACGAAAGGTATAGAAAACAACCGTCATCGCCCCGATATCAAGTGCATGGCTACCGATCCAGAGGTGATGTCCCATAATCCGGGCCAATTCACCCATGATTACGCGAATATACTGAGCCCGTTTGGGAACCTCGATTCCCAGAAGTTTCTCAACCGCCGTGCAGTAGCCTTCGTTACATAGCGTGGCCGCCGTATAGTCAAAACGGTCAGTCAGGGGAATGACCTGCTGGTAGTTCATGTTTTCCGCGATCTTTTCGATTCCCCGGTGCAGATGCCCGATATGGGGCGTGACCTTGACGATCGTTTCGCCATCAAGCTCCAGAACCAGACGTAAGACCCCGTGGGTCGCAGGATGATGCGGACCCATGTTGATGGTCAATATTTTACCTTCAGCCATCGCTACCAACCTCTATAAAATTTATTGCTAATTTGCACATCGAATATCCGTAACCCAAAATCTACCTTGGCAGACTAAAGTACCTGAATCGTACTTGGGTCCCATTTCTCATCAAAATCTTTCCCCTTCAAGGGAAAATCCTTACGCAGGGGATGCCCATCAAAATCATCCCACATTAAAAGCCGGCGCATATCGGGATGCCCGCTGAAAGTAATCCCCATCAGATCATAAACTTCGCGCTCCGGCCAGTTCGCCGAATTCCAGATATCGGTTACAGTCGGTACTTCGACATCTATCGGAACCATTACCTTTACCAGGAGGCGACGGAAGTCATCCATTGAATGGAGCACATAAGCAACCTCAAAACGGGGCTCACGCGGCATTTTATCGATCCCCACCACATCTGACAAGAGGTCATAATGAAGGGCTTTATCATCGTGCAGATAGAGCATAATGTCATGCAACTTTTCGAGGCTGACGATAACTGTCAGGTCACCCCTGAAATCGACATCGTCGATAATCGCATCTCCAAACTCACCCTTCAACTGCTCCAACACTTTAGCATTATCCATAGGTCATAACCCAAACACTTCTAGAAGGCTTGCTAACACAAACTTATAATATCAGATTTGCTGCTTGAAGGCTCAACATAGTCAGGCCGATCCGTAAACTTGTCCTGCATGATCTTATCCTGCAATTTCATGATCGCGGCGAGCAGCGCCTCAGGACGCGGTGGGCACCCCGGGATATATACATCGACGGGAATTATCTGATCGACTCCCTGAACTACTGAATAACTCTGAAAAACGCCGCCGCAAGAGGAACAGGCACCCATCGCAATTACCCAGCGAGGTTCTGCCATCTGCTCATAAATGCGCTGAACCATAACCGACATTTTCTTGGTCAGAGTTCCTGCGACAATCATTAGATCCGACTGGCGTGGCGAAGGCCGAAAAACCTCGGAACCGAAGCGGGCGATATCGTAACTACTTAAACTAGTAGCCATCATCTCCAAGGCGCATCAGGCCAAACCGAAGGTACAGGGCCAGATTGAGCTCTTACGTCCCCAGTTAACCAAACTCTCAAGATTGGTAACCAGAAATCCGTCGCCCTTTAATGCACTCTCTATTCCCATTCCAAGGCTCCCTTTTTCCAGACATAGACATAACATACAAAGAGGATCACCATAAAAATGACCATCTCAACAAAACCAAACAACCCTAAGCTTTTAAAATGAACCGCCCAGGGGTAGAGGAACACACATTCGAGATCAAAGACGAGAAAGAGCAGAGCCACTACATAGTATTTGATTGGCGACTGTACATAAGTTGCGCCGATCGTGGTCATACCACACTCATAGGTCTCTTTTTTAACGCGAGATTTCCGATTCGGCCCCAGGAAAGCAGAAGCCACAACCGCAACTACGCCAAATCCAACCCCGACAATCATCATCAGCAGTACGGGCATATAATCTTGAAACATAATCTCTTCACTCCTGAGTCCACGGAAACTAATTCAAATTATCTATCAACCAGCTGGATAATTTTATTAGCCCCGGATAATTATTATGTGAAGCATTTATTAAGCGCGGCCTATATAGCGGCCCTCCGCACCCAATGTCAAGAGAAAAATGGGAGATTTAAAAAATACAATCGACAGTTATTTCACAGTTTTTAGCTTTCGAAACCGGTCAAAACCTATCGCATCAAATTCCACGGAACTTCGACAAACCTTGTTCTAACTTTTACTGGCCGATATTCACGCACAACAATTCCACAATTTCTGACCAACGCTGCAAATATCACATCTTTTTAGACATAAATATAAGTATACATTATTCATCATTCTGTATAATTTATTAATATATAGATTATGATATATTAGCTTGATTTTCAGATCCAATCCATGGTAGATGACAAATTAACTATGATATTCATTGCGATAATTATAGACCCGTTTTATAATACCGTTTATTTTTTTTACACCTTAGAATTGCTGACAATTAGCCATTTTTTTATTTTTTTAGATGGGTTTTAAAGATATGCCCTTTAAAGGCAAACAACCCATTACATATTTGTTTTTTAAGGAGTTTTTCAAATGCTTTCAAGAATGTGGAATTTGCTCATTGATTTTATCCGCGATTTCGGTCACGAAGCAGCCCGCGGAACCCGCGAACACTGGAAGGGCCTGCTTGTTTTCGGAGCCGTATCGTTTTGTGTCTTCATACTATTAATAGTATTACTCCTAAAAGCCTCGGCCAGTTACAAATTCTGCGCTATGTGCCATAACATGGATACCTATATTCAATCCTGGAAACAGTCCTCGCATAAGGATGTCAGTTGTCTGGCCTGCCATTTCGAACCCGGCGTCTGGGGTGAGTTAAAAGGTAAATGGAAAGCCCAGACTCACCTGGTCATGAAAATTACCGGCACTGCCCCACCCCGCCCCCACACTGCTATCAGTGACGCCAGCTGCCTCAGAGAAGGTTGCCACTCCGAACCGGAATTAAAGGAGAACACAGTTAACTTTAAAGGTGTCGACTTCAGCCATGACACCCATTTAGGTGAGTTGCGTCGGGGCAAGATCCTTAAATGCGTTAGCTGCCACTCTCAGATTGTTCAGGGCGAGCACCTCACGGTCACTGAGACAACCTGCTTCAACTGCCATTTTTATGACAAAGAGAATCACCCGGAAATTTCTGATTGCCAAACTTGTCACACCGACTCCAAAGCCAAAATATTTATTGACGCGAATGAAGACATGCCTTTCGTCCACAAAGACTACATTGACCGTGGCGTAAATTGTGAGCAGTGTCACTTCGGTATTATCTATGGCGATGGCCATATCATGGACAACGTCTGCGTCCAGTGCCACTCTGAACCCCACCTGCTGGAAGGCAGCTACAGCAGTGAAAAAATGCATTTCAGCCATGTCACCGCACACAAAGTTGAATGCTTCCGCTGTCACTCCGGCATCGAACACTTTATTCCCCGGGAAAAATCCAATCAATACCAGGAACGTCAGACCCTGTTAAGAACCAAAGCGATCAGCAGCGGTCTCCACTACGACAGCAACTGCGCCAAGTGCCATACTTTCGATCAGCATACCATCATCCATCAGATGTATGCCGGAGAAGGTGGAATCGAGCATAAAGTTATGCCGAGCGGAATGTACCGGGCCCATCTTGACTGTGCCGGCTGTCATTTATCAATGTACGAAGCCAATGGCGAAACCCTCAAACTCAAACGCAATGGATTTGATGAGATGATCAAATCCTGCTCTGAATGTCATGGTCCGGGTTACGACGATATGGCCAAACACTGGAAAGAAGTTCTTGACCAGGAACTGGCCAAAACCGAGAAGAGTTTACTTGAAACCCAACAGCTTCTAGCTAACCTGAGCTCACCGGAGGGCTCGCAACTCTTCGAGGTCGCCCAAAAAAATTACATGTTCGTTAAAAACGGTTACGGGATCCATAACATCGATTTCGCCTTAAGCCTGCTCGCTGATTGCCGAGAACGTTGTGAGAAAGCCAAAACCATTGTCGACCCGGCTTATCAGGCTGCGACCATCAGCTCTCCGTCGGGCTGCACGGATCTCTGCCACAGCTGCGTTGAGTGTATCGAAACCAAAGCAGTACCTTTTGGCGAAGTCGAATTTCCGCACGATGTCCACGTCGCCGACGAAGGCCTTGCCTGCCTCGAATGCCACAGCCCACGAGAGCAGCATGGGCGAACGATTCTTAAAAATTGTAAAGATTGCCACCATGGAGCCGGCATGGGAGCAGTTGAGTGTGCTGACTGCCATACTGCCGCCTTCAATCTTTATAAAGGTCAGAACGCCTGTGATGAAATAAGTTGTGATGTGCGTGGAGTTGCCAATTCAATGGCTGAAGATGTTGGCTGCAAAGATTGTCATACCCAGGTCGAAGAGGGTGAAACAATGACTGATGATGCGCTTAAACAGGCTTGTATCAGCTGCCACGATGACGACCCTGCTTACGGTACGATGATCGACGATTGGCGGCAAGAGGTCGAAACTCTGGACATCCAGAACCTTAAAAAGCAGCTCAGCCAAGTCCAGAAATCGGTTCTTCTAGCGATCCGCAATGGTGACTACACTTACGATGCCCAGGATTTGATCAACAATGCCGATAAAAATCTGAAGCAGCTTCTCAACGGCAACCCGATCCACAACCTGGAGTTCGCTAAGGATCTTGCCGCCAAAGTTAAAACCTTAACCGAAAAAGCCCGCAAGCAGTTACAGCGCCACAGCACCATCAAAACGCTGAGCGACAAAGAGTACAAATATTGATAAAATAAAAAGACGGGCTGGATTAAACAGAAAAGAGGGGCACGACATATTTTTGTCGTGCCCCTCTTTTTTTTTGATGAATTTTTATATTGCTTAATTTAAAAAAAATAGATAACCTTAAATAAAGAAGGTGACATCATAACGCTGCGAGCAAGGCGAAGAAGCGCTCTTGAGGTGCGCTCACTTTAATGTGAAGCAAGGCCGGTAAAGGAAAACTAATGACTGAAGACAAAAAAAATCCGCTATTAAGCGGAATTATGGCAGGCTACCTGATCATCCTGGCTCACCTGCTACTCATCATTATTCTGGCAACAGCAGTGATTTTCATTCAGACCTTGGCAGAATATATAGAGTATGTTCTGGCTGGCGGACTGCTGATTATTTTTGGCTCAGCCGTGTTTTTCTATCGGATATTGAAACAAAATGGCAAACAGATTATCGATACCTTAAAAAACCCGGCCTTTCAGGGCCAAAACATTGAAATCAGCCTGCTCGGCGGACTCGCTTCAGTCTCGATTAACAACCCGGAAAGAAATCAGCACCTGATGCTTGATCATCAGACCCCAACCATCCAGGCCCTGCCAGACCTCCCTGCAAGCTCACCACAAAATGAACTTTCACGCATGGCAGATCTCCACGACCGCGGCCTGATCAGCAAGGAAGAGTTCCTGAAACTCAAAAATGAGATTTTAACTGATCAAATGTAAATATTTAGAGGCGCAATGCTTTACGTCTCTACTTTCCGACTGCACCGCAGGTTTTCTTAAAATAGGTCTCCAGATCAAATTCCGGACTCCTCTCCTCAATATGACAACTCAGACACATCTCCCCCCCAGCCAGGTCCTTGATCATTTTCTCTTCACCCTTGGCGGCAACATGTAAGCGTCCGGGGCCATGGCAAGTTTCACACTGAACGTTGGCGTAATTACCAACCTGGCGAATATCGGTAAACCCTCCAGGCTGAGCAAAACCTAAAACATGGCAGGCAATACACTCTTCATCAAAATGCTTCCCCTGTTCAACCAACGACTTATAAGCCCGGGCATGGGGGGTTTTAAGCCAGAGCTGATAGCGCTCAGGATGACATTGGGCGCAGGTTTTGGCAAAGACATAACTATCTCCAGGCCGGGTTGTCGGCTTACGACTATTACCGATAGACATTGATTTAGTCGCCTTGACTTGTTGCAGACGGCTCAATTTGGTTTCGACCTTCTTAACCATTGAACCAATCTCGGGTTGATCGGGCATGGCAATTTTAAGCGGAAAGAAATGGTTCAGGAGAAAAAGATTATCACCAACCGTTTTGCCTTTAAAGCGAACCGCTGCCGGCAAGGCCTCCACCCCGGCCGAACCCAAAAAACTGACATCAAGACGGCCAACACTTTTACCGCCTCGTTCAACATGAGCAATATAGGTTTCCTGCACCAGAATCGGCAGGGATATGCGATTTTTTTTACTACTGCCGATAATCAGATCAATCGGCATACCGCGCTGGCCGATACGCCGACAATAACGAATGTTCAGATTAGTCAACAGAACAATATAGTCAGCCCCCTCTTTTTTAAGACGAGCCGATATCTCTTCGGCTTTCGTCAAGGGGTTTACAACTTTGATTTTATTACCGCCGGGGATTTTTGCTAATTTGAGTTTGTCGTCACAAAGTCCAAAGATACCAACCTTTACCCCATTCACGGTTTTGATAATAGACGGTGTAAAAATATGTTTGTCATGCCGATCAAGAATATTACCGGAAAGAAAAGGAAACTTAGCCGATTTCTCTTTTTTACGCAGGTAATCAACCCCGAGGGAGAGATCATAAGCCCCAATATTAATCGCATCACAACCCATCTTATTAAAAGATGAGATGATCAGATCAGCCAGTAATTTACCGGCAATAACCTTCTCCGGTTTCAGAGACTCCCGCCGAAAAAGGAGATTGCCACCATTGAGAACCAGATAGGGGGTAGCTTCTTTACGTAAATCTTCAAGAAAGGTTGCACGCTTGGCCAGACCGCCACGCGGATTTTTATGTCAACCACAAGGAGTTATAGCACCCCTCTCATCCGACGAGTAGACAATCGAAAAACCTTTCCCTGAAACTGCGGAAAAAACGTCCGATACGGCCAATCCTCCCGAAAAAATATACGCTATGACAATCAGGCTAAAGCTTAGAATTATTTTTTTCATCAAGTGCTCCCCATACTCTATCGATCAAAAGTCCGTTTCACATTAAACAACAATGTAACTATTCAGATAACCCGCAATTTAAAGGTGAGACAACAACAAAACATTGACTTTCCTCAACGATTGAACAATAACTGATAATGAAAGATCAAACAGATGAAAGGTATATCGTAACTATTCGACAACCCCAGACACCTCCTCGTTGCGCATGCTATACAGACCAAAACAGCTCATGTCAAGCAATAATTAACTATAAACTCTTTCATTTCAATATGTTATGAAACAAAACCTACCTAATCCTGAAATTATCAATGATCTTTTGACCGAAAACTGGCAGCTACGCTGGCAAGTCATCGAAATATTTCACCGAGTACGCGCTATAATCCGCAATCACACTCAGTTTTCCAGTGAACAAAAAGAGGTTTTACGACTGGGCAAAAAGCTGGCCGCCTGCCTTAATGGTCCTAGCGACCGCAATCTCCACTTGATTATGACGTCTGCCTACTTTCTCGGCGGCAACCATTTCCTTTTCCTGATTTTCCAACACTTGGGAATTGACGACAGCGACGGTTTCTACCCCGCCATTGCAAACCTGAAAAAGACCCTGAAGAGGGAAGAACGCAATTTCACCTTCTTCGACTATTTTCACTCCCTTTTAAGTTCTTCTGAAACAGTCGAAAGAACTACGGCGGTGGCCACCGCCGTAGCCATCAGGATTTTTTCGCCGGAAAAAGCCCTGCATTTACTCATCTCCATTCCTCTCCCGGAGCCCCGCCTGGCAGCCTTTGATCTTTTTGAAGAGAGCCATCCGAACCAATTTTTCAACGATTATCTATTTACCCACCAACGGGAAATTCTACGCGAGGAGCCTGAACTTTTACGCTTCATATCTCCCCCTTTAACCCCCGACCAAACTCAAAAGTGCATAACTTTAGTTAACTGTCAGTTTAGTGACGGCTCCGACAACAAAACTACTGCCATCCGGGCTATTGGTCGCCTCAAACTCTACCAGTGCCGATCCCTGCTGCATCAGCTTGATGAAAACAACCTTGAAGCAGCTGCTGCATACGCTCAACTTGGTGAAGAGTGCGGTTGTCACAAGCTATTGGCGGCCGGCAAATCGTGGCAACGCAAAAAAAGGGCGGCAGCCCTCCCCGCTCTCGCCTTTTGTAACTCCCCAGAGGCACTTACAATCCTTAAAAACAGAGTCACCAAAGGAGACCGGAATGAACGCCGCCAAGCCCTCATTGCTCTGGGCCGAAATCAGCACCCTGAAGCCTTACCGTCCCTTATAGCTTTTTTTGAACAAGAGAGCCGAAACAGTGAGCGCCGCCTGATTCTCACCCTTCTAACCCGGCACCCGAACGCTGCCCCCGACCCGAAAACCGCCAACCTTCTGGCCCGATGGCACGACGACAACAACCTCTACCCTGAGCTCATGAAGGCTTTAGCCGTTTTCGGCTATGGCGACAAGTGGGAAAAAATTATTGCCGAATTCAAAACCCCATTATTGCTGCCGCACCATCAGAAGATTGCCCTTTTCATGTCCCGCTTTGCCGAGCGGCCGGCAGTCAAAAAAAAACTACTCGAACTTTTACCCGATATCGACTGGACTTTTTCATATCGCCTATTAGCTCTCTTACAACCCCATTTAAACGGAGAGGATCTAAGAGTTCTGCTCAACCTTTTGCAAGAGCACGAAGATCCCCGTGAGCTCACAATCCAAGAACGCCTGAGCAAAGGTGATGACCTTCTCAACTTCAACGACGCTCTATGCGAATTCTTTAATTCCAGTCAGGTTCAAGCCGATGTGGCTCTCTCACGCTTCATTTCCGGATTAATGGAAGGCAGCCTGCCGACACACAACGAATTAGCAACCCGCTTCCAACAACAATCGCCGGAGCTGAAAAATCTGCTTCTGGGTACCAGTAAATTCTCAGCCGGCTTGCCGGAAGCAGGTCTGCCGCTCCTGCATATCCGTCAGATCCTCTCTGAAATCACTCTTGATGGCAGCAGCAGCCTGGCTGCGATTATCAACCGAACCCGAAAATATGGCGGATTTTTCCGATCCGTCATAAACACTACAATCATTGCTATAATCGACCATGAACCTGACATGCAAAGTCCTGAAACGCTACCCGACCTCCAAGCGATTATCAATTTTATACGCCGACGCCCCGGCTACGATGAACTTCGCCAAAAAATTCTCCGCCACATTGCCAAAACCTCCCGCAAAGCCAAAGATTTAAGGATATACTTTGGGGCGAACCAAGACCGAGATCTGCGAATCCTCAAGATCAAAAGAACTTCTACTTTGACAAAACTGCAATAGTTGTTTAAAAGCAGAGTGGAAACAAAATTGATAATTTCGCAAGAGACCAGTCAACTACTAATGACCCACCATGAACACATTATACAATTTATACAATAGAGGAACAGCAAATGACCGAAACAACCTCGCAAAAACTTTTCGCCAGAGCCCGTAAAGTAATTCCCGGCGGCGTCAACAGCCCGGTTCGTGCCTATGGTTCAGTTAATCTCGATCCCCCTTTTATTATTCGCGGCCGGGGCAGCAAAATCTACGACGTCGACGGCAACGAATACATCGATTACGTTGGTTCCTGGGGGCCGATGATTCTCGGCCATGCTCATCCGGCAGTCGTTTACGCCGTCCGCGAAAGAGTCGCCCGGGGAGCCAGTTTTGGGGCTCCAACCATCCTTGAAATTGAAATGGCCGAAGAACTCTGTGACACTCTCCCGAGTCTGGAGATGGTACGCATGGTCAATTCAGGTACCGAAGCCACGATGAGCGCCATCCGCCTGGCCAGAGGCTATACCGGGCGCAAAAAAATAATAAAATTCGCCGGCGGATACCACGGTCATGTCGATGCCCTGTTAATTGAAGCTGGTTCAGGCGCCACCACCCTTGGGGTTCCTGACAGCGCCGGTGTTCCTCCGGAGTTTACCAGTAACACCTTGTCAGCTGTATATAACGACCTCTCAACCATAGACGAACTGATAGATCGCTTCGACTCAGAAATTGCCGCAATTATTGTTGAACCGGTCGCCGGCAACATGGGCACCATCCCTCCCCAGGCCGGATTTCTCGAAGGCCTGCGGGAACGTTGCACAAAGGCCGGCATTGTTCTCATTTTCGATGAGGTCATGACCGGTTTCCGGGTCGCTTACGGAAGCGCCCAGACCCTCTATAACGTAAAACCGGATCTCACCTGTCTCGGGAAAATTATCGGCGGTGGACTCCCGGTAGGAGCCTTTGGCGGCCGTCGTGAAATCATGGAACATCTGGCCCCTTTAGGAGCAGTCTACCAGGCCGGCACCCTCTCCGGCAACCCATTAGCAATGGCGGCCGGACTTGAGACCCTGCGAACCCTGAAAAAAGAGAATCCCTATCCAAAACTGGAAGAGAGTTCAGCCTACCTGGGTGATGGCATTAACACGCTCCTGACGGAATGTGACATCCCCCACTACTGTACCCGGGTCGGGTCGATGCTTTGCAGCTTTTTTACCACCACCCCGGTACATAATTTTGTCGATGCTAAAACCTCGGACTGCGAACGCTTTACAAAGTTTTTTGCGGGCATGTTAAAACGAGGAATCTATCTGGCACCCTCACAATTTGAAACCGGCTTTGTCTCGGCCGCCCATAGCCGGGACGATCTTGATCTAACCCTTGACGCGGTCAAGGCGACACTGGCCGAGATTTGAACTTGACTTAACTTTATAGGCTATGCTAATGGAGCCCAGCATTCACGAATAAGAGTTCTTTAACATTAGAATTTTGTCGTTGACTCCCAAGCGGTCGACGTTTACAAAAGAGAGCGAGAAACACGGGTGCCGGAAAAGTCAGAGCCCCAATTTAAGAAGGTCTTTAACCAGGTCAGCCGCTATAGTACCGTCGGGTTGGAACTTGGTTTTTCAATTGCCATCGGGGTAGCGGCCGGGTACTATCTTGACCAATGGCTGGATACATCACCCTGGCTAACCATCTTCCTTCTCCTTTGCGGGGTAGCGGCCGGTTTCAAGCGCATCTACCAGGCCCTGAAAAGTCTTGAACGTGAACAGGAACTGGAAGAAGAGGATGACACAGGCAGATAGGTTCTTAAGATGAAAGATAAAAGACTGCTGCGAATCAATATTTTCATCATTGTTATAACCGTAATCCTCTCGCTGACGGCCCTATTGCTTGGAATTGAACAGATTGGCTTTTGGGGGGTGGCCATTGGCGGCTTGTTGGCCTTTGTCTATTTCCTCTTGCTTAGTATTTTTGTCAGCAAAGCTTTCCTGGGTGGCGGCGAAGAGGGGATCGAACCCAAAGAGGCCGGCAAACTGAGTCTTAAACTCTTACTCCTCACTGTCGGACTGGCAATCTTAACGATTGCCGTTATCCTGACCAGACTCTGCCAGCCCTTTGGTTTTCTCATCGGCTTTTCCGCTCTCTTCGGCGCTATCGCCTTTGAAACCATGGCGTTTCTAGTTTTCAGTAAACCCCAGAAAGAAACAGAGAACGAGAACTGAAAAAGAGAATTTAAATTTAAATATTGACCAACTTTTTATCACTTAAATTCTAAGGAAATATCATGCATCACGATCCAGTAATCACATGGGTAGCATTAATCCCCGGACTTGACAGCATTCCTGAATATGTCGCTAATGCCATCCTTATCTCTCTTATTATCATTATCATGGTTCTAATCGGCACCAGAAAGATTAGAAACAGCGATCCTGAAGATTTAATCATTCCAACGGGTAAGTTTTCCCTCCAGAATCTGCTTGAGGTTATGGTTGAAGCAATCCTCAAGCTGATAACCGACAGCCTCGGCGGGGATGTTGCGAGAAAATTTCTTATGGTCGTCGGCGGCGGCATATTCTTCATCCTCTTTTCCAACCTTTCCGGCCTGGTTCCGGGATTCAACCCGCCAACCGGAAACCTCAATACCACCGCCGGTTGCGCTCTGACGGTCTTTTTCATGACCCACTATTTCGGTTGGCAGGAGCATGGAGTTAAATACCTGAAACAGTTTGTCGGACCTTTTCTCTGGCTTGCACCATTGATGATTCCAATTGAGATTATCGGCCACCTGGCCCGGCCCATGTCTCTCTCCCTGCGTCTTTTCGGTAATATTATGGGGGATCATCTGGTCGCCGCAATCTTTGTCATGCTCTGCCCCATTCTCGTACCGGTACCGATCGCTTTCCTGGGCCTGTTCGTAGCGATCGTGCAGACCTTCGTTTTCACCCTGCTTT
Organism: Pseudomonadota bacterium; assembly: GCA_034659215.1. Lineage (GTDB taxonomy): Bacteria > Desulfobacterota > Anaeroferrophillalia > Anaeroferrophillales > Tharpellaceae > Tharpella. Next base: position 20,583 of record JAYEGS010000338.1, read on the forward strand.
CACTAGCCTATTTCCAGGGTGCTATTTCACACGACCACTAAAAAACTGTATAAAAAACCGTCAACTCCCGGCATTTCCAATTATGGTGCCGGGATATAACATACAACCCTGATACATTGTAAGGAGGTGACAACATGAAAAGAGTAATCCAGATCGTTACCGCGATCGCAACCCTGTTTGTAGCCAGCGCCGCTGCTTTGGCAAATGAAACCGTAGAAGTTGTAGAAAAAGTCAGCAATTTTGATGGAACCGGAGTAGCTTATGCTGCTGCAGGTGCTATTGCAATCGCCGCTTTCGGTGGAGCTATCGGTCAGTCCATGGGTATCAAATCCGCCCTTGACAGCATTGGTCGTAACCCCAGCGCCGCCAGCAAAATTACCACTCCGATGATTATTGGTCTGGCAATGATCGAATCTCTGGTCATCTACGCCCTGGTTATCGCTTTGATGCTGGTTCTCAAGATTTAGTTTAGAACTATATAGTCTGTTTATTCAACAGACCCTAAAATGTTAAGTCAAGTAAAGTCGGCAGGCACCATCCGGTGCCTGCCTTAATTTGCCACCTCAATGTATACAATATTTCGAATTCTATATATAGTGAATTGTATATCCCGTTATATCTCCGTTGAATTAATGAATTTTAAAGACAACGGTTAATAACATATTGCATAATTCCCGATACGGGTTTTAATAATATCTCAACTAACTTTAACTATCAGTTACTATTTAAGGAGCGTGGGAAAGAATGAAAGCGCATAAAAGACCCTTCCGCTTAGCCCTATTGTTACTGCTGATTGTCTCGTTCATTATCGGAACCGGGATCAGTAAAAAGTCGTTGGCCAAACAGGCCGACACTGAAGAGATCTGCCTGGAGTGTATTTCAGTCGGTCAGTGTTTAGAGTGTCATGATGAAATTGATTCAGGCACGTTTGCCGCTTCCGCACATGGAGCTAATGCTTGTACCAGTTGTCACCGCGACATCTGGGATCTCGACAAACATGCCGACTGCGAAGTTCCCATGCAACCGGTCAACTGCGGCTTCTGCCATCGGGACGAAGCCCGGGAATATGCTCAATCGGTTCACGTTGGCAATGATGTCAGCTGTACTGATTGTCATGCCAACATTCATGAACTGGTCTCGATCAAGGATGATAAAAGCAAATCAGTCCAGATGTGCAGCGGTTGTCACGACAATGCCGACTTCATGCAGAGCGTCCACGGCAAAGGTCTCTTGGCCGGCAACCCCGATTCACCCTCTTGTGCCGACTGTCATGGATTGCACAATATTATTGAACTCGAAGTCGACGATAAAAAATCTGTCAGCGCCCTTAAAGCGCGTGAATTTAACACCTCAAGTTGTAAACAGTGCCACGACAATGAAGAGATGATGGAACGTAACAAATTGAGTACTCACTCTTTTGCATCCTACCGTCAGGAGTACCACGGCAAAGTTGAACAGCTTGGTGGTGCGGTTGCCGTAGCCGGCTGTGCCGACTGTCATACAGCGCACAAACAGCTGCCGAGAAGCGACCCTGACTCTTCTTTTTCAGCTGAAAACTTAGTTACAACCTGTGGCAAATGTCATACAAAAGCGAATGCTAATTTCGTCAAATACGAGCCTCATGCAACTCATCATGATCGCGAAAACTTCCCGCTTCTCTACTGGACCTTTATCACAATGACCAGTCTCTTATGCGGAGTATTTGCCATCTTCTGGCTGCATACCATCTTATGGCTGATTCGCAGCTACATTGAGAAAAACAAGCTGCGCCGCCAAGGGATCTTTCATGAAAGTCACAACCCCAAAGTCTTCTACAAACGTTTTACATTACTCGAAAAGTTCCTCCACTTCTTGATGATGACCAGCTTTTTAGGCCTGGTTCTCACCGGACTGCCTTTAAAATTTGTTGAAGCTCCTTGGGCGATTGGCTTAGCCCAACTCATGGGCGGACCTCAGATGGCTGGACTGATCCATCGCTGGTGTGCAGCTCTCACGTTCACCTACTTCATTATCACCATTGTCTGGAGTGCTTATTTTCTCCTCATTAAGCCGACCGGAGAAAATTTCTTCCAGAAACTTTTTGGGCCCGATTCACTATTCCCCAACTTTAAGGATGGCCGGGATATTGCGGGTATGTGCAAATGGTTTTTTGGAGCCGGTGAGGTGCCGAAATTTGACCGCTGGACCTATTGGGAAAAATTTGACTTCCTCGCTGTTTTCTGGGGTATGTTTGCTATCGGCTTTACCGGCCTGATGCTCTGGATGCCTGAATTTTTCGCCCAATTTTTGCCGGGTTGGGCCTTTAACGTGGCCATCATCGTTCACTCTGATGAAGCCCTACTGGCCTCAGTATTCATCTTCACGGTTCACTTCTTCAACGCCCATATCCGGCCGGAGAAATTCCCCATGGATCAGGTCATCTTCACTGGCGTTGTCAGTGGTCATGAAATGGAAGAAGAGCGGCCAGAGCAATTTAAACGGCTCAAAGAGAAAGGCGAACTCGAAAAACTTGAAACCAAGTACCCCGGTGTTCTTTCTGAAGCCATTGGTCAGCTAATCGGCATCACCGGTGTCGCCATCGGTATGCTCTGCCTCTTTCTGATCGCCTGGGGATTCCTAGGATAACCTTCGACCTTTGATGGGTTTGTAAAAAGCCCATCATTTTTAACAAACAAAAAAACCTGTAGCGAATTTCGCTACAGGTTTTTTTGTTACTAACTAAAGCGAGCGTTACCCGCAAGCCAATTAAGCAACTAAGGTTAGTGTGGACTTCGCTTCGCTCTCTTAAATGGGGTCAAATCTTGACAATGGCTGTTGGCAGGACTTCGGCTTATCCGATTATCTCAACACGCCATTGTCAAGTGATGACCCCGCCCGAGATAGAGTGAAGTTTTTGTCGCGGTTTTTGTTCGACCTGTCTCGGCTGGGGTCATTTCTTGACACTTGGCGGCGGTCAGATTCACGCAATACCAAAGCTTTAATCCGCCACTTGTCAAGATGTGACCCCCGTTAGTGGGGACGACAGCAATGTTCGCATCATTTGCTGCAACTTTAAGGTAATCACGCTGAATAGTTACATTTTTTATAACAGCTTTTAGGCTACAATAAGCTAAAGACGATTATTACGAACCGAGCTGGAAATTTCGCGGTCGAGGAATTCAAAATATTCCTGAACCCGGAGTTTAAATTCGGGGAGGGCGGTCTGGGGTAGTGGGGCTGAAGGGATACGCTCTATCTTTAAGGGGTTGATGGGGCGGCCGTTTTTGAAAACTCGGTAGTCAAGATGGGGGCCGGTAGCCAATCCGGTGGCTCCGACGTAACCGATAATCTGACCTTGGTTAACTTTTTTGCCGATTTTTATACCCCGACCAAAACGACTGAGATGAATGTAGGTTGTCTCATACTGGTTGGGGTGGCGCAGACGTATTTTGTTACCATTACTTTTGTCATAACTACGCTGGGTGACAACCCCGCCGGCGACCGCCTTTATTGGGGTTCCGACGGGAGCGGCATAATCGATAGCCCGATGCGGCCGCCAAACCCGCAAAACCGGATGCAGACGACGATTGCTGTAACCTGAAGAGATACGACTGTAGGAGAGAGGAGCTTTAAGGAAAGCTTTTTTTAAGCTGCGCCCTTCGGTATCGTAATAGGCGACCAGCTCATCATTATCAAAATAGACAGCCCGATAACTCTCCCCTTGATTAATAAATTCCGCCGCCAACAACCGACCATAACCGGCAAACGATCCATCTCGATAACGCTTTTCAATAAGCACGCGAAATGAATCATCTACCCGCAGATCGCGCATAAAATCGATATCCCAGGCAAAAATATCAGCCAGACGGCAGGCCAGTTCGGGCCTCTCACCAATCCGAGAAACGGTTAAAAAAAGTGAGCTATCAATCGTCCCATTGATTGCCGCTCGTTCCACCTGGTAGGCAATTGCCGCTTTGCTGATGGTAAACTGATCATTTTCATAGCTGATAAGAAGTTGATCATCACTATCAATTTCATACGTAAAACAGTTAAAACAACCGTCTTCAAGCAACATACAATAAGGTTGTCCGGCACATAGATCTCGAACCGGGAAGGTTTCCTCACACGCTTTTGCCAAGCGATAAATATCCCGGGCGCTAAAATATTCATCAAAAAGTGAACTTAAAGTTTCCCCTCGCCCGATAGTGCCTTCAATCGTTTCTCGGTTAACCGGTTTTTCTTCAACGATTGTGCTCTTTTCCAAACTTCCGACAGAGCTTTGTACAACAAGAGTTGCGGCTTCAATTTTGGCTTCTAAGGGCAGCTCCTGCGGAAAATGGTGACGATAAAGTAAACTAAGACCCAACATCATGGAGAAAATCAGAAGAAACCTGAAACGCCTCCGTCTTTTCTCATACCAACGCTTCAACCAATTACTTATCTGGGGCAATATCATTGTACCTTCAATTAAATTCGAGAACGACACGAACCTTGCTTCGCTGTAAACGAAGCAAGGTTCGCCACTATCCGCTGCAACTGAATAAACTCACCACTTGCCGGTACGTTTTTCGACAGCTTTAGGTAGTCCTTCAAGGGATGATTCGATCGATTTTCTGAACTCCTCTTCCGGAATTTCATAATTTTCGAGGCGGCCATTTAAATAAGCATCATAGCCGGCCAGATCAAGCATACCATGACCACTGTAACCAAAAAGGATGACCTTCTCCTTACCCTCTTCCTTAGCCTGTTTAGCCTGGCGAATTGCCCCCGCGATGGCATGGCTGGTTTCCGGCGCACAGATCGTGCCTTCGGTTCGAGCCCACTGAATAGCGGCTGCATAGCACTCCATTTGCGGGATACTTTCCGGCTGCAAAAGTCCTTCGACCGTGGCCTGGCTAACCAGCGGTGCCATACCGTGATAACGCAACCCCCCGGCATGCAGAGGCGGAGCGACAAAATTATGACCTAGAGTATGCATCGCCATGAGCGGTGTCATCCCCGTGGTATCACCATAATCATAAGCAAATGGGGCTTTCGTCAAACTTGGACAAGATTGCGGTTCAACCGGAATAATTGTGATATCCGCGCCGTTGATTTTATCGTTGACAAAGGGAAACGAGAGTCCGGCAAAGTTACTCCCGCCACCGGCACAGCCAATCACAACATCGGGCTTTTTGACCCCGGCCAGAGCCAACTGTTTTTTGGCTTCAAGACCGATAATTGTCTGATGTAAAAGGACATGGTTAAGAACACTGCCGAGCGAATATTTGGTATCTCCACTCTTATCACTGACAGCCGCTTCAATCGCTTCACTGATCGCCATCCCGAGACTACCCGGAGTATCGGGATATTGTTCAAGAAAATGCCGGCCCGCTGCGGTTTCGGTGCTGGGACTGGCGATACAGGTGCCCCCCCAGGTCTCCATCAGAATCTTACGATAGGGTTTCTGATCAAAACTGATCCGCACCATGAAGACTTTACACTCTAAGCCAATAAGTGCACAAGAGTAACTGAGTGCACTACCCCATTGTCCAGCCCCGGTTTCGGTTGTCAATCGTTTGGTGCCAAATTCTTTGTTATACCAGGCTTGAGCCAGGGCTGAATTGGGTTTATGACTGCCGGCCGGTGAAGTACTTTCATCCTTATAGTAAATCTTAGCCGGGGTTCCCAGGGCTTTTTCGAGCCTTATCGCCCGTTTCAAGGGAGCCGGTCGATAACTATTCAATAGCGCCAACAACGGTTCCGGAATATCGATCCAGCGCTCCTGACTCACTTCCTGCTCAATCAGGTTCATAGGAAAGATAGGAGCCATCATCTCCGGCGTCACCAGTGTTCCATCCGGAGCCAGCAAAGGCTGCATCGGTGAGGGCAGATCGGCCGCCAGGTTATACCACTGCCGGGGAATTTCATCATCCCGTAAAAGAAATTTCTGTTCAATCATTTGCGTTTACCTCCTTAGAGCTATTAATTTGTTAATCATTCGCAACTATTCTATAATCGGGCGAGTTTAATCTCTTTGATATATTTCTCTATGCCATCGGCCAAACCTTCGGCAATTTTCTGCCGATAGGCCCCAGTGGCTAGGCGCTGAGCTTCCATCTTGTTTGAGATAAAAGAGACCTCAACCAGTATACTCGGCATCTGGGCTCCGATAAGAACGTAAAATGGGGCCTGTTTAACTCCTAAATCATTAACCTTGCTATATGATTTTCTCAATCTTTTGACTAAAGAGTGCTGCACACAGCCGGCCAAACGACTCGACTCCTTAATTTTGGAGTTCTGCATAAGGTCGTTAAGTATCGACTGCAGTTGACCAATATTCTTGGTTGACGTTGCATTTTCCAACGCCGCCAGCTCCATCGCCTCTTTGTCGGTTGAGAGATTAAGAAAGTAGGTTTCAACTCCATGGACACGACGATTACGGCTGGCATTGGCATGAATCGAGACAAAAAGATCAGCCTTTTTGGTATTGGCCACCACGGTTCGTTCTTCCAAAGGAATAAAACGATCACTGTTTCTCGTGGTTACAACCCGACATTTGAGCCGCTTCTGCAAAACGACCTTCAATCTTTTCGTAATATCGAGAACTACATCCTTCTCCCGACTGCCCCCGGCGGAAAGTGCTCCCGGATCTTTACCGCCATGGCCGGCATCAATGACAATGGTTCCAACCCCGAGGCCGAGCTGCTGGGCTAGACTCAAGGCTCCGGTTTTCGTAGATTTCGCGGCCGGATCCGGCTGGCTTCTCTTTTTTCGCGACTTTTTATAGTCGCCGCCAATCACATCAATTACAATTCGCGGCGGATGACTTAAGGCAAAAATTTTATAATGATCAATATCTGCAACATGGATAACGGCTCGCACCGTTCGCGCATTGAACTGGGAAACCTTAACCCGTTGTAAAATCCCATCGTTAATCGGCATCTCCCGGTTGATTTCCGGAATCATGCTATCGGCCAGATTCAGATAGATCGATTTGGTCTTTTTACTGTTATGCCGGTCTTTGAGAATGCCTTTGGTAAACTGTGTCTCCCGGTCAAGATCAATAACAACCCGGGTATAGGTGGGTGATGACCAGTGACGCAGATTCAGCACCCGGGAGAGTCCTTTGCGATTGGTTTTCCTCGCCTTAACAACCTTAGCAGGCGCTTTACGACTACCGCCTTGCCGGTATTTCGCCTTGCTGACCTTTGCTTTTTTTCTCGGGAGCCGGTTTTTCTTGGCGATCTTTGACTTTTTAGGAGGGCTTAGATCATTAAGACTGGATTGAGCTCTTTCCCGCATATCGGATTCAGGATAATCGCGAAGCAAGCACTGCCACTGGTCTCGTGCTTTTCTCTTATCCTTTAATTTAAGAGCTATAACCCCAAGATTATAAAGAGCATCATCGGCCAAACGACTCTGACCATAACTCTTAAGCAGCATTTTGTAACGTTTTGCCGCCTGCTGCAGATCAGATGACCAACCGGAGTAATTATAAAGTGACGAATAGAGACCGCCCGCTAGATAAAGAGCATCGTCCGCCCTTTTACTGCGTGGGTATTTACGAGCCAGACCATCAAAGTCCTTAATTAAAGCTTCCCAGCGGCGACGCTGCCCCCAACCCTTGGGATTAGCCATAAACCGGTTATAATTGGCCTTTGCCTCCTTGAAACTCTTCTCAGCCGGCAGATGGGTACCCGCCCCATAAAGAGTTCCGGCACCGATCACTCCCGACATTAAGACCAGGATAATGACAATCAGCAGTTTTTTTGAACCAATGCGGTAAAAAGACAAAAGGTTATTCCATTAATACAATTTATATTGAGGATCGGTGGAGGCAAAGCTCTTTCTGCAAACCCTCAATAGCATAAAAGTGAACCTATTATCAACCACTCTTGACGCAACCTATAGATAATAAAAAAGGGCAGTTAGCACTGCCCTTTTCAGTTCATCAATTATTTACAAAAGCAGCGTTTACAAAAGCGCGGCCACGGCCTGATCGGCGAGATTCAATAAACCCTGAGGCATAATCCCAACCAGGATAATTGCAACAATCAAGAAGGCGCCAAAAACTTTAACACCAAATCCCAACTGTAAACTTTGCACTTCCCCTTCATCACCTTGACAATAAACCGCTCGCGCCATTTTCAGATAATAAAAGGCTGAAATCGCAGCATTAACCATGGCGATCACGACGAGCCCGTAAAAACCTTTTTCCAAAGCAGCTGTAAATATAACAAACTTACCGGTAAAACCAACCGTCGGCGGGATACCGGCCATGCCAAAAGCCCCGGCAGCCAGAGTGAAGGCCAGTATCGGAGAGCGCCGATAGAGTCCTTTGAGATCGGCAAACGTAATATTCTCGCCTCGTGGTGCGATATAATAGATGACCAAAAAACAGGCCAGGTTCATCAGAACATAACCGGCAATGTAGTAGATCACCGCCGCCATACCCAATTGATTTCCACTTAAAAGACCAATCATCATATAGCCGGCATGAGCTATACTCGAGTAGGCCAGCAAACGTTTAATATCTTCCTGAACCAAGGCTGCCAGATTACCATACGTCATCGAGAGCACGGCAAGCACCACCAGCACCCAGGTAAACTCCGACATGCCGCTGCCGGTCATACTAATCAAGCGAATGAGAAGAGCGGCGGCACCGATTTTCGGTAGAGTCGCAATAAAGGTAGTAGTCTCATTCGAGGCCCCTTGATAAACATCAGGAGTCCAGGCATGCATCGGGAACATCGCTAATTTATAGAAAAAGCTACAGAGCATTAGAACCATACCGATTATCGCCATCGGCTGATTCATCATTTTTGGTAATTGGGCACTAATTTCATTAAGGTAGGTTGTATGGGTCAACCCGAATATATAGCTTAAGCCAAAAAGTGAGACTCCGGTAGCCGCAGCCCCGAACAGAACATATTTGACCGCCGCCTCAACCTCGCTCCGGCGACCTTCACCACGGCGAAAAGAGATCACGACATAGAGTGCATAAGAGGAGATTTCGAGACAGACAAGAATGGTCAGGAGCTCAACCGCACTACTCATCATGACCAGGCCTAAAGTACTCAAAGAGAGGAAAAGATAGAACTCGTTCTGCATCTCCTCTTCGATACCGCTCAAACTGCGACACATAATGAATATAAGAAGAAGGCTACCGCCTAAAAGAAATTTGATCAACTGCGAGAGGCCGTCAACCTGATAGGCCCCGGCAAACAAGGTTCCTGAAGCACAGGAACTAAGCACAGTCGCAACCAACGTCAGAAAAGCGCCGGCCAGAGCCATATTGCTTAAGGTCACACCCTGGATCTTTTTCAGTGATGCGGCAAAAAGAACCAGCACCATGACAATCAGAACAAGTTCAGGAAGAATAAGCATTACTTGCATGTTGAATACCTACAATTAAATATCAGCAACGATTATAAAGATAGAGCCGTTATTTCCAGTTCCAATAAGCTTAAAAAGTCACAATCTGTTTGAACCAGCTTCCCAACTCCAGCATGGAATGGTGAGCGCCATGAGGGTCAACCGGGGCAACTGTTCCCCCGGCGGAAATCTGGTGGAGTAGATTGGTAACACTGGCATCCATAATATTCAGAAGCGGGGCCGGGTAGAGACCGATCCAGAAAACAAAGAACGTCAGCACCACCACCATCGAAAGCTCACGAAAACTAAGGTCGGTCAGGGCGTGACTATGATCATCGGCCTCATTTTCGTCGTGATGGTGAGCATGTCCATCGGAATCGTGCCAGGCCATGCGCTGCAGCAATCGCAACATATAGGCGGCGGCCAGAATTGCCCCGGGGATCGCCAGAAAGCCGACCAATGTACTCTTCTTGAAAGCCCCGAGCAGAACCAGAAACTCACCGACAAAGCTGTTGGTACCGGGAAAAGCCAGAGATGACAGACAAAAAATACCGAGAAATGTAACATAGATGGGAATTATCATCCCCAAAGCTGAGTTATCGGCAATCTCCCGGCTATGGGTTCTCTCATAGATCATACCGACCATGATAAAGAGCCCGCCGGTCGTAATCCCGTGGTTGATCATCTGGAGGATGGCACCTTTAAGACCCTGATCATTGAGCAGGAAAATCCCTAACGTGACAAAACCCATATGCCCGACACTGGAGTAGGCAATCAATTTTTTAATATCAGTCTGCCCTAAGGCCAGATAGCCGCCGAAGATAATCGAAATCAACGACAGGGCTATCAGGTAGGGCATGCAGTAGATGGTCGCCGCCGGGGCCATCGGCAGGCAAAATCTTAAGAAGCCATAGCCCCCCATTTTCAAGAGCACACTAGCCAGAATAACACTCCCGGCGGTCGGGGCTTCGACATGAGCGGCCGGGAGCCAGGTATGTAACGGATACATCGGAATCTTGATCGCAAAAGCGAGAGCACAGGCCAAAAAGATCCACATCTGATAAACGAAAGAGTACTCCTGATCCATCAGTGCCGGAATAAAGAAGGTTCCGGTTTTAATATAGAGGGCAACAATCGCCACCAGCAGAAAGATACTGCCGCAGAGGGTGTAGAGAAAGAATTTAATTGAGGCGTAGTCCTTACGCGCCCCGCCCCAGATCGCAATCAGGAGAAACATGGGGATCAGCATCGCTTCCCAGAAAATATAGAAGAGCACCGTATTAAGGCTGATAAAGACCCCGATCATGGCGGCCTCCATAACCAGAGTAACAAAGATAAATGACCCTAAACGTTTGTTGATATAGCGCCAGGAGCAGAGGATACAAAAAGGCATGATAAAGGTCGTCAGGAGAACCAAAAGTACACTGATACCATCGACCCCAACCACATAATTGAGTTTAAGCAACGGAAACCAGGCTCTCAATTCGGCAAACTGATACTTGGCCGTATGCAGGTCAAAACAGGTAAAAAGCGGGAGCGAGAGCACCAGCGTCACCAGCGTTACCAGCAGACCAAAGATCTTCAAACGCTGCTCATCCTTAATCAGGAGACTGATCAAGGCTCCAACCAGGGGAACCAGCAGAATCATTGAAAGAACCGGATAGCTCAGGGTGTTGAGAATCAGATATTTTTCCATGTG
>JAYEGS010000339.1:0-1681 GCA_034659215.1 Pseudomonadota bacterium
GCAGCCAACCCCACACGAAGCAAAATAACATTCTGCCCGCTTTAACTTAATTAAAACAGGAATAGAGGTATTTAATTTTACTCCGACCCCAATTAAACACGCCAATTAAACACGAAAGGAAACTTATGAGAAATGGAATGGTTGGGGTCTGACCCCGATTCTCAACGTCAAACTATGAAAGCCTGACCCCGATTTTTGAAAAAGGATATGCCAGACTTAAACCCTCAATCGGTGACAAATCTGAGAAAGACTTTGACAATTTACATAAAAAGTGGCAATAGAGACTATGATTACACGAGATTCAGAAAATACTGTTCGCTCCTTATTGCGCGGTTTTCCAATTGTCACAATAACCGGTCCCAGACAATCCGGCAAAACCACACTCGCCAAAGCCATATTCACAAACAAACCTTACGTCTCATTGGAAGACCCGGATACTCGGCTCTTTGCCAGTGATGATCCACGCTCATTCCTTGAACGTTATCCCGATGGTGCGGTTCTCGACGAAATTCAACGATGCCCGTCATTGTTTTCCTATCTCCAAACCGTTGTCGATAGGGATGGGCGTATGGGGCTCTATATTCTGACCGGATCACAACAATTTGGTCTTTTATCACAAATCAGCCAATCCCTGGCCGGCAGGACAGCTTTCCTGGAACTTTTGCCATTTTCGCTCCCAGAACTCAAGAAAGCAGAAATTCTACCAACTCAGATAGATGCTATCCTGCATAAAGGCTGTTACCCTCCACTCTATGACCGGGACATCCTGCCCAATTTCTGGTTCAGCGCCTACACAACCGCTTATATCGAACGAGACGTACGACAAGTATTAAAAGTACAGGATCTTGAATCATTTCAACGATTCGTCCGACTTTGCGCCGGAAGAACCGGTCAACTGGTAAATTTTTCTTCACTGGCAACCGAATGCGGAATTACCCACAACACCGTAAAAGCATGGATATCTGTCCTGGAAGCAAGTTATCTTGTTTTTCTGCTGCGCCCACATCATGCAAATTTCAAAAAACGCCTGGTTAAAATGCCCAAGCTCTATTTTTATGACGTAGGACTTGCTTCATGGCTGCTCGGCATCAGAACAACAGAACAGATAATGACGCACCCGTTACGCGGGGCTCTCTTTGAAACTTTTATCATTTCAGAACTTATGAAATCACGCTTCAACCAGGGCGAACGAGCAGACCTCTTTTTCTGGCGAGACAGCAACGGCAACGAAGTAGATATAATTTCTGAACGGGAAGGGAAATTAATGCCTTTGGAAATCAAATCCGGCCAAACTCTAAGCAAAGAATCGATAGCTGGCCTAAAAAAATGGCTTTCTCTTGCCAATCAGGGTGCAACAACCTCACCGACGCTTATCTATGGGGGAAAAGAGAGCTACAAACGCAATGACATACAGGTTACCGGCTGGCATGAATGCGGAGAGATTCTGAAACCATAAAACACCTGCATCCTTTAGTACCCCCAAAAAACCTTCCAAGATCAAAAACCTACCGGCAAAATAATGTCAAAATATCAACAACGTCCCTAAACTCCTACCCAACAGTCAAGATTGCCCCGGTACCGCCGCAAATTATCCCTAAAAGTTTTGCTACAGCGGCACTACTGGCCTACATTATTATTGCAAAGTTTATTGATGCTCTGCCGCTTTACAGACAAGAAAGCC
>JAYEGS010000340.1:0-1676 GCA_034659215.1 Pseudomonadota bacterium
GTTGCATGAGGTCGGGAACCCGAATAGCCCCATCGAGAAGGCTATACATGGTATGTAAATGGAGGTGGACAAAGGCGGATTCAGACATTGAATTAACGACCGTATAAGGAGTGGTTTAGAAGAGTCTCAAGATCAGGTAAAAAACCTTCAATTGAAAGTGACGAAGGGACTAACATAGAGAAAAAAGTTTTCCAAGAAAAAAATGACTTCGCTTACTTAAGGTCTCTTTTTTGATGGGTAAAGTTTCTCCCGACATTGCGGACAAATCCCGTGTGTGAACTGAATTTCTGCATGATCTCCCATATAGGTTTCAACCTCCTGCCAATAGCCATCATCATCTCTGATTTTTTTACAAGAGGCGCAAATCGGCAAAAGACCGGTCAACGATTTAACCTTTTCCAGAGCCTCGCTAAGCTCCATGACCAAACGCTGCTGCTCTCTTTCGGCATGCAATTTCGTAATCAGATATTTGACCCGATTACGCAACACCGTCCAATGAAACGGTTTGGTCAAATAGTCGGTCGCCCCGACCGCAAAGGCCTGGTCTATGCTCTCATCATCATCAAGACCGGTGATCATCAAGACCGGAACATCGGCAAATTCATCGAGCAGACGCAACCGCTTACAGGCCTCAACGCCATCCATCACCGGCATATCCATATCGAGCAGGATCAGATCCGCCGGACAACTGTTCAACAGGGCCAAAGCCCGGGCTCCATCTTCGGCTTCACAGACCCGATAGCCATGTTTTTTGAGAAATCTGACCAGGCTGCTGCGACTGAAAAGATCATCATCTACAACCATAACACAATATTGAACCACTCCCTTTTCTTCTCTATCAGGTTCGACCATTCTCCCCCCTCAATATTGATGTTACAACTTCAATTTCCGCAACCAGCAAGGGAAAAGTTTCAATCGTAACTTCCCGCTTTTGTTGACGGCTGCCTTTTTCAAGCTTGCGAGCCAACTGTGAAAGTTTTTCAGCCCCCAACATACCGGCTGCACTCTTGATTTTATGGGCCTCACTGGCCACCACCCCAAAATTTTTTTTCTGCAAAGCCTGACTGATTAAACCCTGTTGCCTCGGGAGCTCCGCACAAAACTTTTCCACCATGGTGCTTATATCACCACCCATTTCGGCCTCAAAGAGAGTCAGGATCCGGCGATTCAAGGAGACCGGCACTAAACTTCGGCTCCTGGAAGAAGACTTTTTAGCGCGCTTACCATCATCTTTTAGATTATCAACCTCAACCCGGTTTTCAACCCGGCAACCCAACACTCCACAAATAACGTTTTCAAGTTCAACCGCACTGTAGGGTTTTGCCAAATAGCCATCCATACCTGAAGCCAGACACTTCTCTCGATCCCCTTTCATGGCATCGGCGGTCACGGCAACAATTTTCAAGGGTTCTCCGCCAACTCCCGGAATAACTCTCCGCCGGATCTCTTGAACCGCTGCGAAACCATCCATAACCGGCATATGCAGATCCATCAGCACCAGATCATAAGCGGTCTCAACAATTTTCTTAAGCGCATCAAACCCATTGGCAACCCAATCAGCATCACAACCAAGCTCTTTCAACATGGTTAAAACAACCTCGCGATTGATCTCATAATCTTCGGCAACCAGGATTTTTCGGCCCTGCAGATCAAGCTTGTTCCAGACTCCAGGCTTT
>JAYEGS010000341.1:0-1665 GCA_034659215.1 Pseudomonadota bacterium
GTAAAAGACAAGTTTGTTTATGAATTGAACAAAAAAAGGGGCGTAGAACGCCCCTTTTTTTGTCATCACTAACCCGAAAAAATTATTTTCCGGCTACGGCTTCGCGGCCTAAGTGAAAGGCTTTGAGATTAAGATCAACCAGTTTGGGGGGCAGAAGTTCACGAATCTTCTTTTCCCAAAGAGTTTCGGGCAGCGAGAGAAAGCTCGACACGGCCCCAACCATCACGACATTGGCGGAACGGGGATTCCCGGCCTGCTGACCCAGCCCCAAACCATCAATCGCATAAACCTTATCCGCGAAGGAGGTAATCCGATCATCGACATCATCCGGATATTCAGCCACGCCGGAGGCTACCGTGCTCGGATTAATGCGCATGGTGTTATAGATAATTATCCCACCCGGTTTTAAGCAATGGGCGTTACGCAGGGTTTCGAGACGCTCAAACCCGATCAAAAAATCGGCTTCGCCCGGATCGATGGTCGGCGAGAAAACCGTATCTCCAAAACGAACATGACTAGTGACACTGCCGCCGCGTTGTGACATGCCGTGAACTTCACTCTGTTTAACATCAAGATCGGCTTGAATCGCCACGGAGGTGAAAATCTGGCTTGCGAGCAAGACCCCCTGACCACCGACTCCAGCCAATAAAATATTTGTTGTTTCCATTATTTATACTCCAATTGCATCAAATTTACAGACCTGAGCACAGACTCCACAACCGGCACACATGTTGGGATCGATCACGACAAAACGCTCATCCCCCTTCTCTTCCAAAGAGAGAGCGTTACAGCTGACTTTCAAACATTGCTTACAACCGGTACACTTTTCGACATCAACCTTTAATGCCGGATGACTGATACGGTAACGCAAGACACAAGGAGCCTCGACCACAACCACAACCATCTCGTCGGAAGCTAAAGCCGCTTTCATCTTCTCTTCGATATCAACCAGATTATAGGGATCAATCTTGACCACATTTTTGATGCCGAAAGCTTTGACCAGAGCCGGGATATCAGCGCTGATAGCATCTTCACCATCCAGAGTCCGTCCGGAACCGGGATTCTCCTGACCACCGGTCATGCCGGTCGTCCGGTTATCAAGAATCATGGCGACCGAATTACTCTTGTTGTAGATACAGTTGATCAGGCTGGTCATACCGGAATGGAAGAAGGTTGAATCACCGATAACCGAGACCACCTTCTGACTCATATCGTCACTTTGTTCAACCACCTTGGCCATACCATGGCCCATGCTGATACTAGCCCCCATGCAGACACAAGCATGCATTGCCGACATCGGCGGCAGGGCTCCTAAAGTGTAGCAACCGATATCGCCGGAGACAAAAACTTTAAGTTTTTTAAGGATTGTGAAGATACCACGATGTGAACAACCGGGACAAAATGCCGGTGGCCGACCGGGTAAACCGGCAGCCGCATCTTTAAGATCTGCGACAACCCCGTTGACCTGATTTTTGAGAAAAGCCACGCTAAACTCACCCGTCAGCGGAAAAAGATCTTTACCATGATCAACCTTGATGCCCATCGCTTTGACCTGATCTTCAAAGAAGGGATCACCCTCTTCAACAATCAGGAGCTGGTCAACTTTGTCGGCAAACTCTCTGATTTTGTTTTCCGGCAAAGGATAGGTAAGACCCAGTTTCAAAA
>JAYEGS010000342.1:0-8753 GCA_034659215.1 Pseudomonadota bacterium
ATCATTAAAATTATCGACCGAGATGGGCAGATGACCGATTTCCCTTTAA
Source organism: Pseudomonadota bacterium (assembly GCA_034659215.1). GTDB lineage: Bacteria > Desulfobacterota > Anaeroferrophillalia > Anaeroferrophillales > Tharpellaceae > Tharpella. The sequence continues at coordinate 50 of JAYEGS010000342.1, forward strand.
TGAGTAAGGAAAAAGTCTCAGGCGTAATTCTCGATCATATAATTGAGTTAAAAAAACAACGCCGCTTACGCGGCTAGAGATAATAACTATGTCCGAAATTAACCATGATCTAATGCAGCTCAAGGCCCACATTGAACGCCAACGGGAGTTAAAAAATCCCGGGGTTCTTAAGCCGAAACGCGACCCGGCCAAAGCTCTGGCCGAAATTCGTAAAGAGCTGGAAGAATGTCAACGTTGCCCTCTGCATTCAACCCGCAATCAATTGGTTTTCGGTGCCGGTGACCCTGACGCTGACCTTATGTTTGTCGGCGAGGCTCCGGGAGCCGATGAGGATCGTCAGGGCGAACCCTTTGTTGGTCGCTCCGGCCAACTTTTGACCAAAATTATCGCCGCTATCGGTAAGACTCGGGATCAGGTCTATATTGGCAACATTATTAAATGTCGTCCCCCCGGCAATCGCAACCCTGAATCGAGTGAAATTGCCGTCTGCTCCCCTTTTCTTGATCGCCAGATTGAAGCCATTCAACCCAAAGTGATCTGCGCTCTCGGCACCTTCGCCGCCCAAACCATGCTTAACACCAACACCTCAATCGGCAAACTCCGAGGCCGAGCCCACCCTTATAAAGATTACTGTCTGCTGGTTCCAACCTTTCATCCAGCCTACCTGCTGCGCAGTCCCGGCAAGAAACGAGAGACCTGGGAAGATATGCAGATGATCATGAAACTTCTAGCGTAAAAAATAGAAGCTCGATTGAAAGGCGGCCCAACCAAGGATCGCCAGCGTAAACAAGACCACCAATAGTGCGAGTTGACGTATAACCCGCCCCGCCGGCCGACGTTCCTGATAACCTAACAGGGCCGCCAAGACCAGACCGCCGAGCAGGCCACCACCATGCCCCCAATTGTTAATTGCCGGAAGCAAGAAACCGATAATCACCAAGCCGATAATCCAACCACGTACCTGGCTCACTACCAAATTGCCGAACTCCCCTCCCCGACTTTTACCATAATAAAGCAGAGCCCCGATCAAACCACAGATTGAAGCCGAAGCCCCAATCGTAAACATAACTCCAGCCAGAGTGGAGATGTAAAATCCGATTACGCCGCTGACCATGTAGATAATCAAAAAACGGTGCAGACCAAAAATATCTGCTGTAATCCGTCCCAGCTGATTTAAAGCCACCATATTAAAAAGAAGATGGAGCAAACTGCCATGCAGAAATGAGGCCGAGATCAGGGTCCACCAGCGATGCAGATGGAAAACCGGCATTGATCCAGTCGCCCCGACCATGAGCAGAGACTGGCTTCCGGGGGATAGAAAATTGAGCGGGTTATGCAGGCCCCCGAGCTGAATCGGGGCCAAGAGCAAAGTCAGGAGATAAAAGACAACATTAATAATAATCAGGGGTCGGACAATTTCACTCGGCGTCGCACTCCAGCGCTGGAAAATATCCGGCAGACGTTTACCTGGGCGTTTCAGACCACAATAGGGACAATATTCTTCATTACGGCTGATCAATTTACGACAGCTCGGACAGAGGATCGAATTACGTTTTTCTCTCATTTAGTACATTTCCAATCAAAGTAACCGCTTACCGTAACTTTGGTGATAGATTTCGACCATACTTAAGAAAGCGATGGTTATTAAAGGGCCAAAAATAATTCCGAGCAGGCCGAAAGTTGCGAGACCGCCAAAAATCGAGATGAATATCAAAAGAATATGAATCTTGACCCGGTCACCAACCAATTTTGGTTTAACCAGATATTCGACGATCAGAGAAAGGACACCGAATGAGGCGAGAAAGGCTATTCCTCTACCGGTTTCGCCAATGAGCAGCATATAGGCTCCGATCGGAATGAAAACCACCGAAATACCGATGAAAGGGATGAAGGCAAAAATTGCCATAACCGTCCCCCAGAGGATCGGGGATTTTATATTAAAAAAGGCCAGACCCACTCCCCCAAGAATTCCCTGGACAATTGCCGCCATGCCATTACCGACAACCATGGCCAGAGTCATGTCATTAATTTTACGCAACAGCAGCTCTTCCTGCTTGCGCGGCAATGGCGAAAGGGCCAAAAGATACTCTTTAACTTTCAAGCCATCAATCAGCAGAAAATAGACAAAAATAATCAGCAAGATAAAATGGAAGGAGAAGTTCATTATTTGACCGGCCAACACCCGGGTCCAGTTGTAAACCCATAAACCGGCCTCTTTGCTCAAGCGGATAATATCATTCTGCATATCGGTAAGATTATAATCGATACCCAGTCGCTCTAAGAGATCAGTCAGGTACGTGACCTTGTCGGAGTGGGCCGAAATCAGTTGATTAAGTGAATCAAGTGTCAACTCCCGGCGCAGATAACCATAGAACTCGGCAACTTCAACCGAGAGGGAGGTTATGAGAAAAACCAAAGGCACAAAAAGTCCTAAAAAGATCGCCAGACAGATCAGACTTGAAGCCAACCAGCTGCGACCGTCGCAAACTTCAACCAACTTTCGATAGAAAGAATGGCATAAGCCGACCAGAATCAGGGAGAGAATCAGAGTGGTGAGGAAAGGCGTTAACATCCAGACAAAGAGGCCGACAGAGAGCAGAAGAGTCATAAAGAAAACAACTACTTTATAGACTGACGGTTTATCATCAACCATTTGAATCTCTCCGAAATCAGGTGTAATAAAAAATAGAACTTTCAAGTTTGCCGACAAGTTTTTTCAAGAATCAAGGGAAAATACCACAGGTAGAAAGGAAAAACCAGCTTTTGCTTAATTAATTGTAACTCTTCAGCTAACCCGCAAATACTGGGTACACAATCCCGATTTCCTTCGGAGAATCAGGTTATGTCCCCAAAATTCACTGAATTTCATCAAAATTAGGTGCTTTTCTACTTACGCTGAATAGTTACAATAATTTTAGATTGACATAAGCAGATAATTGATCTATTAGAGCAACGTTTAGCGGTCAACAGCAAAATCAAATCCGCAGAATATCGGTAAAATAACTTAATTAACCAGGAATCACATTTAAATGATCCGCCCTCTTTCCGCCCTTTTCTTTTTTTGGTTTTATTTTAGCAGAGATAAGGATAGGTTTGCCTGGGGCATTTAAGAGTTAGAAACTCATATAAATTAATAAAGCCGAGGGTAAACCAACCCCCGGCTTTTTTCTTTTAAGGGCCGTGGGGGGAGAACAATCCTCACGGCCCTTTTTTATTCAAAAACAAAGGAGATTACATCATGACTATCCGTACCCATGACATTAATATCAAAAGTTTCGAACCATTGATCGATCCTAACACGTTCAAAGAGGAGTTGCCGCTGACTGAAGCCAGCCGGAAAACCGTAATTGAAGGACGGCGTCAGATCGAAGATATTCTTGCTCACCGTGACCAGCGCTTGCTGATGATCGTCGGCCCCTGTTCGATTCACGATGAAAAGGGGGCTTTAGAATACGCTGAACGACTGGTAAAACTGCAAGCTGAAGTTGCTGACACCATGCTCTTGGTAATGCGGGTCTATTTTGAAAAACCCCGGACGACGGTCGGCTGGAAAGGACTTCTTAACGATCCGCACATGAACGGCAGCTGTGATATGGGAGAAGGCTTGTGCCGGGCCCGGCGGATTCTTATGAAAATAACCGGAATGGGAATGCCGACGGCTACCGAAATGCTCGATCCGATCACTCCGCAGTACCTGGCCGGGCTGGTTTGTTGGTCGGCCATTGGTGCGCGCACCACCGAATCCCAAACCCATCGTGAAATGGCCAGTGGACTTTCAATGCCGGTTGGTTTCAAAAATTGTACTGATGGCAGTTTGAGTAAAGCGATCCACGCCATGATTGCGGCCCAGGCTCCGCAAAGTTTCATCGGCGTCGATCCCGACGGTAAAACCTGCATCGTTTCAACCACGGGAAATCCCTGGACTCATATGGTTTTACGTGGCGGACAACGACCCAATTATGATTCCGTCAGTATTGAGGAAGCATGTCAGAAATTAACCGATGAGAGGCTCAATGAGACTATTGTCGTTGATTGTTCACACGGCAATTCGCGCAAAAAACATCAAGGACAGGAGCGGGTTTTAAAAGACATTGTCGGCCAGCGCCTGGATGGTAATCAGGCTTTGGTCGGCGTGATGCTGGAGAGTAACCTTGAGGAAGGTAATCAACCTTGTAATAAAGATATTGAAAAGTTGGCCTATGGGGTTTCAGTAACCGACGAGTGCATCTCCTGGGAAACTACTGAGAAATTGTTACGCTGTGCCCATAAACGGATGAAAAATCAATCTCTGATGGCAGCTTAGGAGAGAAAAACAATGTCGGAACTTGATATTTTACGCGAAGAGATCGATAATCTGGACAGTGATGTTCTAGAGCTTATTAATCGCCGTCTCGAACTAGCTCAAAAAATTGGTCGGGAAAAACAGGGTCAGGGCCTCTCTACGCTTAATAACGCTCGTGAAAGTCTGGTTCTACAACACCTTGAAAAGCTTAATCAAGGACCTTTGACGCAAACCGCCCTGCATCTGATTTTCAAAGAGATCATGGCCGCAGCCCGCGAGCTTCAAAGTCAGCATAAAATTGCCTTCCTGGGGCCGGAGGCCTCTTTTACCCATTTGGCCGCTTTAGGCCATTTCGGCGGTTGCTCGGTCATGGTGCCTCAAGCCAATGTTGCCGAGGTTTTTCAAGCGGTGGAAAAAGGACAATGCCACTACGGTATGGTACCCGTGGAGAACTCCATCGAAGGTCCGGTTAACCATACCCTGGATCTCTTTTTTACTTCAGAGTTAAAGATCTGCGCTGAACGCTATCAGACGATTTCGCATGATCTATTGGCCGCTGGCGATATCCCCCTGGAAAGTATCCGCACGGTCTACTCACATGCCCAAGCTTTTGCTCAATGTCGGCAGTGGCTCAGACGTCACTTACCCGGTGCCATATTGACCGAATGTGGTAGTACTGCTGAAGCCGCCAGGCGGGCCGCTGCGCAACGCGGCCAGACCGCCGCAATTGCCGGCGCAGCTGCCGCCGAGCTCTATAATCTCAAGGTCGTCGCTCCTAAAATTGAAGATTTACCCGGCAATACGACTCGTTTTCTGGTTCTCGGCAAAGAGGATAGCCCTTCTTCAGGCCAAGATAAAACCTCACTTCTTTTTGTCACCCCACACCTGCCCGGTGCCCTGCACCACGTTTTGACGCCAATGGCTGAATATGGTGTGAACATGGTTAAACTGGAATCAAGGCCAACTCGTAACGAAAAATGGAGCTACTTCTTTATCGCTGATTTCGAAGGTCACCGTGATGATGAAAAAGTTGCGGCCATGATCAAAGCCACTAAAGAGATCTGTCTCTACATGAAAGTATTGGGCTCATATCCCCGTTCTTCATAAATAGCCAACAAAAAAAGCGCCGCTGCCATTTATTTGAATGACAGCGGCGCTTTTTAATCACCTTAAAGCCACTACAAATGGTGCGAACATTGGCTTCGCCCGGCTTCGAGGGGGACACAGCTCAGATCGGCAAGCGGCTTTGCCGCCGCCTGGAGCAATGTCCCCGTATCGAGATAGTTTGAGGACTACATTACGTTGAATAGTTACGTTTTTTTACTGTATTACTGTAACAGGGTGCGTAAATGCTTCAGCGCGGCATCAAGCTGGTCGCCTTGGGGGCCGCCGGCCTGGGCGAGTTCGGGCTTGCCGCCGCCTTTGCCGCCGACTTTTGCGGCAAGTTCACGAATCAGGGTGCCGGCCGGATACTTTTTCTGCCAGACTTTGCCGACATGAACAATAAGAATCGCTTTACCGGCATGAGTTGCTCCGAGCAGGGTAATACCGTCGCTGTTTTTCTGTTTGTAAGCATCCATGACCTGGCGCATCTCTTTAGGGTCATCACACTCGACCCGTTTCACCAAAACCGGAACCCCATTGATCTCTTCAATGGGAACCGCATTTCCACCACCACCGCCACCAACGCTGGCACTAACAAGTTTCTCCTTCAATGAACTGATCTCTTTTTGCTGCTCTTTGTTTTGCTCCTGCAAACGTTCAACCCGCTCGACCAGCTCTTCAGGAATTCCTTTGAGACAAGTTGCGGCTTGCCGCATAATCTTTTCTCGCTGATTGACATAATTCCAGGCCGCAATCCCGGTCAGGGCTTCGAGGCGGCGTACTCCGGCGGCAATTCCGGTTTCACTGACAATTTTACAAAAACCGATGTCGCCGGTGGACTCAACGTGGGTTCCGCCACAAAGTTCAATGCTGGCCTCCCCCATACTCACCATCCGCACTTTAGTGCCATATTTTTCGCCAAAGATCGCCATCGCGCCTTTTTTTATGGCTTCATCCATGCTCGTCTCTTCAGTATAAACCGAACGATTGGCCATAATCTCGCGGTTGACGAGTAGTTCAATTTTCTCAAGTTCTGCTTCAGTTAATGCTGAGAAGTGACTGAAATCAAAACGTAAACGTTCCGGAGTTACCAATGATCCAGCTTGTTTAACATGATCTCCGAGAACTTCTTGTAATTTAGCCTGGAGAAGGTGGGTGGCCGAGTGATGTCGGGCCGTGGCCAGACGCTCTTCACGAGAAACTACGAGTTGACATTCATCATTAAGCCGCAATTGACCATCGGTAATCCGAGCCCGATGTAGAATCAGGCCATCGAGAGGTTTCGTTGTTGTCATAATTTCAAAGGCGACACTCACTTCACCATTTTCTTCTATCTGTCCCCGCCCCTGATCACCAGCCTGTCCACCGGACTCACCATAGAAAGGGGTTCGGTCGAAGAGGATTTCAACTTCCTGCCCTTTTTCAGCCAGTGATACCGGCCCGCCATCATGCAACATGGCGATAACTTTCCCTTGGGCGGAAAAGTTTTCATAGCCGACGAACTCGCTTTTCAGTCCTTCATTGACGAGATTTTTATAAATCTCGTCAACAGCGTCTTCACCCGAACCCTTCCAGGCTTTGCGTGAGAGTTCTTGTTGTTTTTGCATCTGTGCAGTAAAACCCTCATGATCAACGGTAAAACCATCTTTTTCAATAATGTCAGCCGTTAGATCAACCGGAAAACCGAAAGTGTCGTAAAGTTTAAACGTAACTTCACCGGAAAGCGTGGTCGAGTCGGAAACTTTCAACCTCTCAATTTCTTCATCGAGAATTTTGAGTCCACGGTCGAGGGTTTCACCAAAACGCTCCTCTTCACTCTTAATCACTCTAGTGATGAAGGGTAATGACTTTTTAAGTTCGGGATAGGGTTGTTGCATCACCTCAGCCACAGCTTCGGCCAATTGATAAAGAAAAGGATCATCAAGTCCCAGCATTTTGCCGTGACGGGCGGCACGCCGCATAATCCGGCGCAGAACATAGCCGCGCCCATCATTAGCGGGCAGGATGCCATCAGCAATCAGGAAGGTCGCCGCCCGACTGTGATCGGCCAGCACCCGCAATGAAACATCATTTTCGTTATCGTCGCCATAGATTTTACCGGAGATTTTTTCACCCGCCGCAATGACCTGACGCAGGAGATCAGTATCGTAATTACTCTGTACTCCCTGAACCACGGCCGCCAGACGTTCAAGCCCCATACCGGTATCGATACTGGGTTTGGGTAGCGGATTCATGGTACCACTTGCGTCCCGGTTATACTGCATGAAAACCAGATTCCAGATCTCTAAGTAACGGTCACAATCGCAAATACCGATCCCGCAATCGGGGCCGCAACTCATACTCTCCCCTTGATCATAAAGAATTTCGGAACAAGGCCCGCAAGGGCCGGTATCGCCCATAGCCCAGAAATTATCTTTTTCGCCAAGCCGAACAATGCGCTCTTCAGGCACCCCGATCACGGTTTTCCAGAGATCGTAGGCTTCGTCATCATCAAGAAAGACGGTCGCCCACAATTTTTCCGCATCAAGCTCCATTACCCGGGTCAAAAAATCCCAGGCATACTCAATGGCCTCTTGCTTGAAATAGTCACCAAAGGAGAAATTACCCAACATCTCAAAAAAAGTATGATGGCGGGCGGTGCGACCGACATTTTCAAGATCGTTATGCTTACCGCCGGCCCGCACACATTTCTGTGAGGTGGTGGCCCGCTTGTAGCCGCGCTCTTCAAGGCCCAAGAAGGTATCTTTAAACTGATTCATGCCGGCATTGGTAAAGAGCAGGGTCGGATCGTTGGCCGGTACCAGACTGGAGCTGGAAACTTCGCTATGTTCCTGCCCGCAAAAATAGTCCAAAAATTTCTTGCGAATCTCATTCCCGGTCATCAAAATATCTCTCCTTGGTAAATAGTAACTATTCAGTGTAAGTAGAAAAGCACCGTATATTGATGCATTTCAGCAAATTTTGGGGACATAACCCGATTCTCCGAAGGATATCGGGATTGTGTACCCTGAATTTGCGGGTTAGCTGAAGAGTTACGTTAAATATTTGGTTTAGTCTAATTTTAATTTAAATTATTTTCTTCCAACCTGCCTTGCAAGGCTCGGGTGATCTCATAGCTACGAAAACCGCGTCTTTTGAGCCAGGCAAAAAGCTGATTTTTATCTTTTTCGTGAGCCCGGCGGCGTTCGATCACTCTAAGTATTACAGCCGGCAACTCACCTTCATCAAGCCCGGCAAAAAATTGTTTGGTAATCCTCTCGCATAACTCCGCAGTCAGGCCTTTTTGACGCAAACGCATAACAATGGCATGGTAACCGT
>JAYEGS010000343.1:0-8746 GCA_034659215.1 Pseudomonadota bacterium
ACAATATTTTAAAATCACTTTTCTCCAGATGTTTTAGATTTCCTATATCATGGTGGGTTGCCGATCGAGTTTTTTGCCAGTGGCGAGGGTCTGGTGGACGGGTAGGGCAATCTTGTGGCGGTCCCGGCCGATGGCATTGTCATCGGAGATTGCTGCCGGAGATTGACAATCAAATTTTATCTGCCATACTCTTATATAGAGGTATTTTAGCACGACCGGTTTTGCAAAAACAATATTGCTGGTTTCGTTACTTTTGGAAATGCCCGGCATGCCGGGATCAGGCGCTGGAAAAAGGAGAGCTATGACTATTCGTTGTATTACCCCGGCAGAAGCTTTTCACCATTGTGATCCTTTAGAGTTTACTTTTGAAACCACGGCCGAGGTTGAGTCTCTGACCCGCTTCATCGGGCAGGAACGGGCCTTGGAAGCGGTCGACTTCGGTGTCGGTATGCGGCAGTCCGGATTTAATCTTTTTGTTATCGGAGCGGAAGGTTCAGGTCGCCATAGTGTTATCAAATCGTTTATCAATAAAAAGGCTGCCGAGGAAGAGACGCCTAAGGATTGGTGTTATCTTCACAACTTCAAGCATCCGCATCGGCCGTTGGCCGTGGCTTTTCCTTTCGGTCACAGTTTGGTTTTTAAGCGGGAGATGCACGACCTTGTCGATAAGCTCAAAAGCACTATCCCCACAGTTTTTGAAGGGGATGATTATCGGGCGCGGAGTAAGGTTGTCCGTGACAAGCTGCAACATAAGGTCGAAAAACTCTACCATGCTGTGGAGGAGCGGGCTAAAGCCGACAATATCGCCGTGATCAAGGGGGAGCAGGGGGTACTGTTTGCCCCCATGGATAATGATGGTCGCCCGATCGAAACCAAAGAGTTTCTTCGCAAGCCCGAACCTGAGCGTAAACAGATCGAAAAAAAGATCGAAAAGTACCAGACCGAACTGCAGCAGGCGAGTCATCAGATCAGTATCCTGAAGCGGGAGGCTGAAGAGTTGGGCCGAAAACAGAAAAAGGAGATGGCCCAACTGGCAGTTTCACACCTGATCAATACGTTGAAAAAGAAATACCGTGAGCGCGAAGACCTTCTGGCTTACCTTGATAACGTTGAGGAGGAGATCACCGAAAGTGTTGATGACTTTCTTTACCGGCCGGAGTCGCAAAGCGACAACTTTCTCGCTCTGGTCGCAGCCTCGACACCCTCCTTTGAGCAGTATGAGGTCAATGTCCTGATCAGCCATGAAAACGGGGGGGCACCGGTGGTCTATGAGGATCTGCCCACCTACCAGAACCTGCATGGCCGGATTGAACATAAAGCCAGGATGGGGGTGCTTTCGACCAGTTTTACGCTGATTAAGCCGGGCTCTCTGCATCGGGCCAATGGCGGTTATCTGATTCTTGATGCGCGCCGCTTGTTGATGCAGCCCTTTGCCTATGAAGGGCTCAAACGAACCTTGAGATCCGAGCAGATTCGGATTGAGCCGATTGAACATCTGCTCGGTCTGATGAGCACTGTCACCCTTGAGCCGGAACCTATTGTTTTGGAGACTAAGGTTGTGCTCATCGGAGATCCTTTGATCTACTACTTGCTTAAATATTATGATCCCGAATTCCAGGCTCTGTTCAAGGTGCAAGCCGACTTTGAACAGGACATGGATCGAACATCTGAGAGTCAGCAGCTTTATGGGGCTTTGATCGCGACTATTGCCAAAGAGAAGGGGTTGCTGCCTTTACATCGGAGCGCCGTGGTTCGGGTGATTGAGCAGGCGGCCCGGGAAGCCGGAGATCGTGAAAAACTTTCACTGCATATCCGTGATCTTGCCGATCTGATCAGCGAGGCGGGATTTTTGGCCAAAGAAAAGGGTAGGAAATTTATTGAGGCGCTTGAGATCGACGAGGCTCTGGCCCGGGCCAGAAAGCGGGGCGGGCGTATTAAGGAGCGTTTTTTTGAGGCTCTGGAACAGGGCCTGCGCCAGATTGAGACCCGCGGCAAAAAGGTGGGGCAGGTCAACGGTCTTTCGGTAATTATGCTGGGTCGGGATTCCTTCGGTTGTCCGACTCGGATAACCGCTTTGACGAGGCCGGGTAAAGGTAAGATTGTTGATATCGAACGGGAGGTTGAGTTGGGTGGCCCGATTCACTCCAAAGGGGTTATGATTCTGGCCTCCTTTTTGGGCTCGCGCTATGTTCGTAACCTCCCTCTGGGCCTCCAGGCGAGCTTGGTTTTTGAACAGTCGTATAGCGGGGTTGAGGGTGATAGCGCCTCTTGCGCCGAACTCTGTGCCTTGCTCTCCTCATTGGCCTACGCGCCGATCAGGCAGTCTCTGGCGATAACCGGGTCGATCAGTCAGCAAGGGGAGGTACAAGCCATCGGCGGTGTCAATGAGAAGATTGAGGGATTTTTTGATCTCTGCCGGATGCGGGGCTTGAGCGGTGAGGAGGGGGTTATTATTCCGGTTCCCAACGTGCGGCATCTGATGCTCAAAAAAGAGGTGGTCGAAGCCATTGCCGCACAGAAGTTTTTTGTTTATGCCGTGGCTAGCGTGGATGAGGCCATCGCTCTGCTCACCGATCTGCCGGCCGGGGAACGTGACGCGGACGGCAATTATCCGGAAGCCTCGCTCAATGGCCGAGTCGAGGCGACTCTGGTGCGCTTTGCTCTGGATCTGCAGGCCTTTGAAAAGCCCGCTGAAGATGAGGACGAGAGTGCTGTCACTGATTAATTCCGGTCACCGATTAAATCGTGATTTTTTCTAACGTCCGGTGAGCGGCCGTCCTAAAGCATAAATCAGCCCGCAGTGTTCATATGGTTTTGCATTTTCAAGACTTTTAATCTGCTCAAACTGATCCCGGACTTCTTCTGCATGAATGGGCCGTGTCGCATTCCCGATGCAGGCACCATTACCGGACATCATGGCTGAACGGGCGAACCAGCCTGCGCTCATGGTAAAGATAGATCCTGATTCCCGGTTTTCTTCAGAGCACAGATAGGTGACAATAGGGGTGTTAAATTCAGGCTTGATCCGTTTGGCAACTGCATCGGGGAACACGCCTTTTGTCATGCCTGTTTCAGCATTGGGCGCCACCGTATTGATCTTGATATCAAGGCTTGATGTTTCCAGCTTCAAGGTGTTCATGATACCGATGACACCCATTTTAGCCGCCCCGTAATTGGATTGGCCGAAATTGCCGTACATCCCCGAAGACGATGCGGTAAAAACAATTCTCCCATATCCGTTTTCTTTCATCTTCTTTACGGCCGGCTGGGTCACACAAAAAGTACCTTTTAAATGAACAGATATGACATCATCCCACTCTTGTTCCGTCATCTTCATAAAGGTGCGGTCTCTTAATATACCGGCATTGCAAACCAGGATATCCACCTTCCCAAAATGATCCACAGCCGTAGCAACAATATTTCTGCCACCTGCCATGGTCGCTACGGAATCATAATTTGCAACCGCCTGTCCACCCAGTTCTTTAATCCTCTGAACCACGAGATCAGCTGTTTTACCCTTCTCTTGATGTGTACCGATATCATTAACCACTACCATGGCACCCCGTCTCGCAAGATCCATGGCATACTCTTTTCCAATTCCTTCTCCTGCCCCGGTTACAATGGCTACTCTATTGTCAAACCGTATCTTTTCCATATTGTCTCCACATATTTCAGATGCCCGGCATCTTTCCCGGATGCTAATGAACTATAATAAGATGATAACTCTTGTGTATTCAAAGTGTTAACGTGGCCCGACCCCTGTTTTGTTTACACCTATTTTATCTGGTACACCTAATATCATTATTGATACCAATGTCAAGCCTGGAATTTAGTTTTACTTCGCACACAACAACTTAGGTCACTTGTCGGGCCGCAAAGTCCGAATAAAAAACCGATGATTAACTTCTCTCAGTTGGGATTTTACAAAATCCAATCTCAACCAGTGTTATCGGGTTGAGGAATTAGTTGTCTGTCAGTTAAGCCGGTAGTTGTGATTGCTTAAAATCCTGCAGCAATCTGCAGGGTGATGATGGTTCGATCTTCGAGCAGGCTGTCATTGATCTCATCATCCTGGTCGATAAAAGTTGCTTCAAGGGTCAGCTTATTAGCGGCTCCTTTGATATAATAGTTGAGACCGCAACTGTAGATCGAGGTGTCGTCGTCACCACTTTCGTCAGAACTGATCATCTGGTAATGGGCAAATGGTTGCAGGTTGCCGATGCCGAGTTTGTTGTCGAAATAATAGCCGGCTTTTACTGAAATCAAGTTACCGTCATCGCCGGAGTTGAAATGGGTCCAGGCGACCCCATTGGGGCAATGGGAGATGTCGATATAGGAGGTCGTGAAAGTGAGATTGTCACCGTTGGCCAGTGGCTGATCGTAGTGAAGATCGACGGTCCAGGCGGAGTAATCTTTCTCAACTTTACCGAGTACCAGATCTTCCTGATAATCAGCACCGAAACCCAGGGCGAGAACCCGCTTTTTACCGATATAGGTGCCGGCATTGAACCACTGGGTTTCCGGGTCGAAAAAATTGTAGCTCAGACGGCCGGCAAAGCGCATTGTATCATCCGGGTTTTTAGTGCGGCTCTCTTCGCCGTCACCGATCATGAAACGGTATTGCAGCTTATCTGCAAAAATATTGCCCCACAGGGTAATTGCGTCATCACGGCCGATATTGCTGGAATAGAAAATGTTACTGCGCAGGCCACCCTGACCCCAGTCAAGTTCTGTGGTCAGCAACGATTTTGTTGAAGTGGTGCCGTAATTACGGGTGAAAGGGATATACATACGTCCAGCCTGGAGTATAAGGTCATTGCCCAACAGCTTATATGAGATCCAACCATCTCGTAGGGCAATTCCTGAGCCCAGCCCTTTGCCGGAATCATTTTTAATCTCATCCATCCCCAGTTTGTCGCTGGCAACGTGGAGGAAAAAACTGAGTTCCGGGGTTACTGTCCCTTTGAGATAAAAATAGCTGCGACGAACCAGAAAATCATTGAGGTCATCATCGAATTTACCATCGCCATTGTTATCCATGTCGGTAACATGCTGATACCAGACCTGTCCCCACCAGCCGGCATTCAAGGATATGTCACCTTTTTTATATATTTCCAGTGACCACGCCATTCCCGGAAGTAACAGAAAAATAGTTAAGCAGATAATAATTTTTTTCATAATTGATTCTCTTTTCAAGGTATCTTTTAATTTGAAGGGTTTTGACTTTGTTGTTTGTTAAGTACTTCCGATAACGCTTTTGGTATTTGACGAATAATTTCTGTGACCTGAGTTGCCGGGGTCGGCTTTGCGTAATGACCCGCCAACCGATTTGTCTTCATAGCCACTACTGCCGCCTCTTTTATTGCCATACCTGAATCAATCAAGGCCGAGACTAGGCCTGTCAGTGTATCCCCGGTACCACCCATGGCTTCAAGGGTCTCCTCGGTTGGCTGGTCAACGGTTGCCAGTATACCTTTCCGATCAGCCAAATAATCCTGCTCCCCTTTGACTAGAAGGAAACGGGCGGCGTTATTATGGTTATATGCACGAGAGATAAGGTCGGGGACGCGGTTTTCATCATGGAGGATGAAGCCCCGGGTATAGAATGGGTGGGGTGCTTTTTCATCAGCCAGAAAAGCCAATTCGCCGATGTCAGGAGTAAAAAGGTCATATGATGCGGCTTTGCCGCTCATTTTGGCAGCATACATGAATCCGGCATCAGCTATCAGAGTCGTCCTCTCACTCATTTCAGCTATGGCTTGCTGCAGGTGTTCGTGCCAGTCAAGCATCGGCTGTAAATAGTGGAATGTAAGGGTGCAAAAGTCAGCTTGAGGTAGATGACCGGTTAAATATTTGTAAAGGTTTTGGCTTCCCTTGCCGCGGCCGATATCTCCGGCCAGGTAGCCAAATGGTGATGGCTGACCCAGGGTTTCTGAAGTTTTGATGGCGGCGGCCATCAGGGCGGTTGTGCCCCGGTTGATAGCTGCGCGTTTATCGCGGATGTGAATGTGCTCATCATCAAGTGTTATTTCACCGGATATGATGGGAAAATCTTCAGAGGGTATGGTTCCGACTATGGCGAGCATTGGCGTTGTACCTCCTCAAAAGCTAATTGCAGGGCATAGCCACAGAGGGTATGCCCTATATCACGGGGGCTGGGAGCCTGGTCGAGCGTCTTCCCGACCATCTCATAAGCCAGATAGGGGACGTCGGGGCAACCACCTCCGGAAATATTGACAATCATTCCGGTGGCTTTTTCAACGGTAAGTTTCATGTTTGCCGCCCGAACCATGATGTAGTCACCAAAATCCTTGGTCTGAAAGAGATCTACCGGTTGCAGAAGCGGGCCGCTCACGGGAACCACCTCTAATGGAGGGATCCCCTCTTTTTGCAGACTTCTGAAAAGGGTTAACTCCTCTATGAGGGGGAACTCAATGATTAGATCACAGCCGCTTTGAATCTCGGGCGGTGGCCCCATAACCCGGATTTCCCAGCCCCCTTTTCTCAGGATGTTTTCAGCCTGGATAACCTCACTGGTATGTTCAAATACCATGATGCCGCGATCGACTTTATCTCGAATCTCGAGAGTTTTTGCTTCACCCGTTAATAAACTTAAAAGAGACATAGCTAATCCTTAATTATGGTGATTTTGTATTCACCGCTATCTTCACCGCTATCTTCACTGATATCACTGACGTTCCATCCCTGACTGGTGGCGGCTCGCAAGATGTTTTCCTTGGCTGCCTCACTATCGGCAAGAATTTCAACCTCGTCCGCTGTACCTTTTTTTAACTCATTTAAGGTCATCAGGACGGGTTGCGGACAGGCAAGCCCGCGGGTATCTAATTTGCTACTCATAGTTTTCTCCTTATTTTTGGGCGCTTTTTTTGCACTCTTCTAAGCAACTTTTTTTCTCATTGTAAACCCGATAAACAGGCAAACAGTCAGACCAATGATTACTGCCGGGATACCATAAGGTCCAACCCCTTTAGGTGAACTGGCGAGGCCGAAATTGTGTGCGAATGCCGCCCCGATGATCATACCGAGCACGAAAATTGCCGCATCGCCATCACCTTCGCCGGAGAGGAAAAGCTGACGGCCGGGACAGCCTCCGGCCAGAGCAAAGGCTAAACCAGCTAAAACCATTCCCGCAAAATTCCAGATGTACATCGTGTGGGCAACCGGTTGCCCGGTAAATCCCGGATGAAACTGACCCAGGATAAGGTTGGTAATAAACGCTGCAACAATAAGTGCGACTAATCCTGAGAGTAAATGGGTTTGACGAAAGAGGATGAAATCGCGTAAGGCACCCATGGTACAAAACCGACTTCGCTGGGCCAGAAATCCTATGATCAGGCTAATCCCTAAAGATATAAGCAAGGGGGCGTGCATGGCGCCGGGACCTTTAAGACTGTAGAAAAGCACACCGCTATGATTTTGCCCTGCAACCTGGGGAAAAATAAGCAGAAGCGTCAGAAGCCCGAACATTATCAGCGGCAGCATCCACCCGGTGGTTGCCGAAGTCGTCTGGGTGCGTCCTGGATTGTAGCCTTTTTTGAAAAAGAGGGTTCCGATCCAGACACCGACAATCAGGCCGAGCAGACCGAAAATAGCATTTCCATCACCACCAGCAAGGCGTAACGCCGCCCGCCAGGGACAACCTAAAAACACCAGCGAGCCAATCATTGCAAAGGCCCCCAGCACAAAGCGAACAATCGGAGCGGAACCGACACGGGGGCGAAACTCCTTAAATAGATATGCCGCGATGAGTGATCCAGTTACAAAACCAATAATTTCAGGGCGCATATATTGGACAACCCCGGCCCGATGCAGTCCAAGAGCCCCGGCGATATCTCTTTCAAAGCAGGCGACACAGATACCCATGTTCCCGGGGTTTCCCCATTTTTGTAACAACGCGGCAAAGACCCCAATAAATAATCCTACACCAATAATTCCCCACCGGGTGGCAAAAACATTCTTAAGCTTCATGGATGAGACACTCCTTCCTGATAAACTATAGTTATCCAAGGAGGGGGTAAAGACGTTCTCGGACTGCCTCCTGGAAGTTTAGTGCCAGCTATATATATTACTAAATTCTATAAATCAAATTCATTGTAGTTATAATTGGTGGTTGTTTATAGATAATATTTATGCTATCTATCAAGCTATGAATAGAGATCTGAGAGATGTTACAATCCAACAGTTGAAATCTTTGGTTAACCTGGCCCATGAGAGAAGCTTCAGCCGGGCGGCCAAGAAGATGTGTCTTACTCAACCCTCCCTCACAAAACACATAAAAAATCTGGAAGAGCAGCTGGGAACCCGTCTGGTTGACCGGAGCAGTCGTGAATTATCTTTGACGGCTGAAGGTCGTGTACTTTGTGAATCGGCAAAGCGCGTATTTAGTTTGCTCAACGAGACCGGAGAGAAAATTGAGAGAATGATGGGTAATGAATCCGGGGATATCCATATGGCTGCCAGCACCATCCCGGCAACCTACATTCTGCCCCATTTTCTTAGCGAATTTAAGGATTGTTACAATGATATTCGTTGCTACGTAAAAACCAGCAGCAGTGATTCAATTATTGATATGATAGTTGATGGGGAGGCGGAGATCGGCTTTATCGGCAGAGAAATTGTTAACCCCAAATTGCACATGGAACCTTTGTGGCGGGATAGGCTTGTTCTGGTGATGCCGGCTTCACACCGTTGGAGTGGAGGGGGAGAGGTATCCTTTGCTGAAATT
>JAYEGS010000344.1:0-1658 GCA_034659215.1 Pseudomonadota bacterium
GCTGAATAGCGTCCCAGCCCGCTATCGCGGTCACATATCTAAAAGTAACGCTATTCGGTCTTGTATAAATATTGTATATTCCAGTCTCAAGGCCTTTAGGTACAGAGACCGAACTAACATTGGTGTTAATATACCCGTTGAATAGCGTGGTCGAAGGGTTGACGAATATATCATTGGTGACACTTAGTGATCCCGTTTTGGAAGAATGTTCAAATTTAACAACCCTTACACCTAAAGTGCTGAAATCATTTGATGGAGGCCCGAACAATGAAACGTAAAGCCCGCAACAAAAAACGTCTACAAGATCATCTTAAGCAAGTCAATCTTTACGCTGCTGGTATTGATATTGGTTCTACATCCCATTTTGTCGCTGTTCCTCCCAGCCTTGATGATAGATCAGTAAGAGAGTATTCTTGCTTCACCGCAGACTTAGAGCATATGGCAGACTGGTTGAAGGATGTTGGTATAACGACCATAGCAATGGAATCCACCGGTGTTTATTGGATCCCAGCTTTTGAGCTCTTAGAAGAACGAGGATTTGAAGTCTTTCTTGTAAATCCTCGTCACTTAAAAAATGTTCCTGGTCGCAAAACTGATGTTTTAGACTGTCAATGGCTACAACAACTTCACAGTTTTGGTTTACTGAGAGGTGCTTTTCGTCCATCAGCAGAAATATGTGCTTTTCGAACATATATGCGACAACGAGCCATGCTGGTTCAAAGTGCTGCCACTCATATCCAACACATGCAAAAAGCTTTGCGGCAAATGAATCTATTGCTGGACAATGTAGTTTCAGATATCACTGGTAAAACAGGCATGACAATCATCCGTTCTATTTTAAGTGGTCAACAAAATCCAGAGATACTTGCAAAACATCGAGATGCAAATTGTAAAAATAGCGAAGAAATTATCGCAAAATCCTTAAAAGGACATTACAAAAAAGAACATCTTTTTTCTCTTCGTCAAGCGGTTGAACTATATGATTTTTATCAACATCAAATTTCGGTTTGTGATCAAACAATTGCAACAACATTAGATTCAATCGAAGGACCGGAAAACCTTGATGATTTACCTCCTCAAAAGCGAAGCTATCGAAGAAAAGACAAAGTATTACCGTTTGATGCCAGAAAAGATCTATATAAAATCACTGGAACTGACATCACAAAGATTGACGGAGTCAAGGAAGCAACTGCGTTAAAAATAATTTCTGAAATCGGAACTGATATGTCGGCATGGCCAACAGTCAAAAATTTTGCATCCTGGCTTGGTTTGTCTCCTGGCAATAAAATTTCCGGTGGCAAGGTCCTCAGCAGTAGAACTAAGACAAGTGCCAACCGTGCTGCTATGGCATTTAGGATGGCAGCATTTTCTCTTACTAAATCAAAAAGCGCACTCGGTGCTTTCTACAGACGTAAACGCTCTCAACTTGGTGCACCAAAAGCAATTACAGCTACAGCTCATAAGATTGCCCGCCTTGTATACTCCATGTTGAAATATGGAACGGAGTATGTTGATCAGGGACAAGATTATTACGAAGAAAAATACCGTGAACGAATAATCAAAAATTTACATAAAAAAGCAAAAAATTTGGGCTTTGAAATGGTGCCGCAACCGCAAAAAGCAGTTGTGTAATTTCAAATGCTTACAAATCGTTACTT
>JAYEGS010000345.1:0-8738 GCA_034659215.1 Pseudomonadota bacterium
ATTCATCTCTATACTTACAAGAAACTTCATTCATAGATATCAGCAACCCCACCCTGCGCGACCACACCTTTAAACTTGTGGAAGGCGTCAGCAACCCCCGCGAACAGATCAAAACCATATTCTTTTTTGTCAGAGACCAGATCAAGTACAACCCCTACACCTCTTTTTTTCACCCTGAAGATTATCGTGCCAGCGAAATCCTGCGCCGAGGCGAAGGATTCTGCATTCCCAAAGCCGCACTCTTCACGGCCATGATGCGGATTCTCAAAATCCCCGCTAAACTCTATTTTGCCGACATCAAAAACTACAAAGCCCCGAAAAAACTTACCGACATGATGGGCAATCTTTTCATCTTCCACTGCTATTGCGGAGTCTGGATCGATGATCAATGGCTTAAACTGGCCCCCACCTTTAATCGTGAGATGTTTACAAAAATCAGGGTTCCGGCCAACGATTTCGACGGTTTTCATGATGCCATTCTCCCAACAGTCGATCTTGACGGAGAGACTTTTGTCGAATACGTTAAAGACCGGGGTGAGGGTTACGACATTCCGTTTGCAGAGATCATTACGACATTAAACCATTGTTACGAGAAAAGTGTAATTGAAAAATGGGCTCAAATATCCTCAACGGACCTGGGAGAGGCTTCATAAATTTGTAATTCCTGAAGATTTCCGCTATATTGAAGTTTATGGAAATACGAAAAATCCTTAAACTATCATTTCTAAAAAACCCTTTCTCGTCTCTGAGGGCCGCCACGTTGCTGCTTCTGGTGCTGCTCACAGCATTGGGCATCGGCGATTATTTTAATATAAGTCACCTCTTCCAACCCCTCACCTTAAAGTCCGGAACCCTCACTGTTTTAACCCGCAACATTCCGACAGCTTACTATCACGGCCCGGATGGAGAGATGGGTTTTGAGTACGACCTGGCCCGAGCCTTTGCAGACGATCTTGGACTTGAGCTTGAGATAAAGGTTGTCGACTCAATCAGCGAAATGCTGGCAGCCATGGCCGAGAATCAGGCCGACATCGCCGCCGGCGGCCTGACCCGAACCCCGGAAAGAGAGAGACGTTTTATTTTCGGACCTGACTATTTATCGGTTCAGCAAGAATTAGTTTACCGGAAAAATGGCTCGCACCCTGAAACTATTGAAGATCTGAAAAATTTTGAGCTGGTTGTCCTGGCTCGCAGCAGCTACGAAGAACGTCTGCGTGAACTGCGCCGACAGTGGCCGGAACTTAAATGGCAAACAACAGATGAGTACAGTACTGATCAACTGCTCGAAAAAGTCTGGCTTAAAGAGCTCTTCTGCACGATCGCCGACTCCAACATTATTGCAGCCAATCGCCGCCATTATCCCGAATTGAAAATCGCATTTCCGATCAGCAAAAAACAATCTCTGGCCTGGCTCCTCAACTCAAAACACCGTAAACTACAAAAAAAACTGCAAAAATGGTTTAAAAAATTCAAAAGAGATGGTCATTTTATGGCTCTCAAAGAGCGCTACTATGGACATGTCGAGATCTTTGACTATGTTGATATCAAGATCTTTTCACGCCGTATCAAAACCCTGCTCCCCACCTACCAACCCCTCTTTGAAAAGTACGGAAAAGAGTTCGGCATTCCCTGGACTTTACTGGCCGCCAAGGCCTATCAGGAATCACACTGGAACCCCCTGGCGACAAGTGCCACCGGAGTTCGCGGCATTATGATGTTGACCCAGACAACCGCCAACCAACTAGGTGTTAAAGACCGCCTGGATGTGGCCGAGAGTATCCGGGGAGGAGCCCACTATTTTCGCCGGTTATTTGACCGGATACCCGACTCCTTTCCGGAAAACGACCGCCGAAATGTGGCTATGGCGGCCTACAATGTCGGCATGGGGCACATTTACGATGCCCGCCAACTGGCCCGGCTATTGGACAAAAACCCCGACCGCTGGTCAACCTTAAAAGAAACCCTGCCCCTCTTAAGTCAAAAAAAATACTATAAAAAATTAAAACACGGCTACGCCCGCGGCCAGGAACCGGTGCGCTATGTCGAAAGAATCAATAATTACCATAATATTCTGGAGAAAAAACTGGGACTATTAGAAGAAGATCACTATCTAAATGGCTCTTTAAGGATCAGCCATACGGGAGAACTATGATGGCGTTGTAAAAAGTTCCGATATCCTACGTTGTTGAGGTTCTCCAGACACTCGACATACTACTTGTATGGTCTCGCGCCTGGAGAACCTCAACATCTTGTCTATCGAAATTTTTACTTAGCCATCCCGTTACTTTTTTACGAGTTCATCAACTATAAAAATCTTGATTAATTTTTCTCTTGACTTTAAACTGCATTAAAAGTATCTACTTTAAATACTTATTACAAAAAACCTTAATTAATGGAGAAAAACATGGCTAACATCACTTTACACGACAATCCAATTAATACTATCGGCACTCTACCTGAAACAGGATCTAAAGCTCCCGACTTTAAACTCACCAAAACTGATTTAAGCGATACCTCACTTAATGAATTTGCCGGAAAACGGCTGGTTTTAAATATCTTTCCCAGCATCGACACGGGGGTTTGTGCCACGGC
The DNA here is from genome assembly GCA_034659215.1 of Pseudomonadota bacterium. Classification (GTDB taxonomy): domain Bacteria; phylum Desulfobacterota; class Anaeroferrophillalia; order Anaeroferrophillales; family Tharpellaceae; genus Tharpella. The sequence goes on from JAYEGS010000345.1 coordinate 2,593, forward strand.
GGTACGTCGTTTCAACGCTGAAGCTGAAAAACTGGAAAACACTGAGGTTCTCTGTATCTCGGCCGATCTGCCTTTTGCTCAGGCCCGTTTTTGCGGGGCTGAAGGACTTGATCGAGTCATCTCCCTCTCGGCCATGCGGGATCGGCAGTTCGGAGAAAATTACGGAGTAACGATTACCGATGGCCCGCTAGCCGGGCTCTTCTCCCGGGCCGTCGTCATTCTCGACGAAAAAGGCACCGTAATCTACACCGAACAGGTTCCCGAGATCACCCAGGAGCCCGATTATGAGGCTGCCCTAAAGGCTCTCAAATAAAAAGGAGGTCGGCCTTGTTCAATTTCCGCAATATCGTCATCGCTGGAGCCGCCGGGCAGGGAGTTGATTCGGCGGTGGCATTAGCCGGAAAAGTCCTGCTCAAGGCCGGCTTCCAACTTTTCATTACCGCCGACTATCAATCCCGCGTCCGGGGTGGTCACAACTTCATGCGCATCCGCTTTAGTGACCAACCCCTGGCTGCGGCAGTCTCATCGATTGACTACCTGCTGGCCCTGAACGAAGAGAGTCTGACCCGTCATCTGCCTGATCTGACAAGTGAAGGCCTGGCTTTTGCGATGGCCGACGACTCGATTAATATTATTGACCAAAGAGTCGTCAACATACCGACAAAGGCAGGACCAAAGGCCGCCCAAGACAAAACCTTCACCGGCATTAAACTTTTAACTCTGCTCTTTGCCGAACTCGGATTTTCTCCTGAAATTTTCAAGGAGACCATAGAGCGACAATTTGGCCGGAAATTATCCACCAAGCTTCTGCAAACCAACCTCGACACCATTTCCGAGATCACAACATTTTTTGCCGCCCGCGCCTCTCAACCGCTCTCCTTTACGCCCCAGCCTGATTCCCAAAGGATGCTGGTTAACGGTAACGAGAGCATCGCTTTAGGGATGGTCGCGGCCGGGATTGGGGTCTACACGGCCTACCCGATGACCCCCTCAACCTCGGTTTTGAACGTTTTAGCCGATTGCGGACCGCAATTGGGAATTGCCGTCGAACAGGTTGAAGACGAAATTGCGGCCTTAAATGCCGCCCTCGGTGCCTCCTACGCCGGAGCTCGGGCCGCCACCGGCTCTTCGGGTGCCGGCATCTGCCTGATGGCGGAAGCTATCGGCATGGCGGGTATCAGCGAAATCCCGATTGTCATCTTTGACGCTCAGCGCTCGAGCCCGGCTACCGGCATGGCGACCCGCACCGAACAGGCCGACCTGCTCTTTGTCGCTCACGTTTCTCATGGTGATTTTCCCCGCCTCATAATCGCCCCGGCCAACCATACTGAATCTTTTTACCTGACCGCCGAAGCCTTCAACCTGGCTGATTATTGGCAAATACCGGTTTTCATCCTGAGTGACCAAGCTCAGGCCAGTGCCGAGTCCAGTGTTAACGAATTTGATCTTGCAAAAATAACCATTGATCGCGGCGTCATCGCCGATGAACCGCAAAACTGCGAAAGGTTGCGACGCTACGAGATCACGGAAAGCGGCATCTCTCCCCGGGCCTTCCCCCAACTCTCGCAATGGCTTATCTCCTGCGACAGTCATGAACATAACGAAATCGGCCAGCTTAGCGACAACATTGAAAACCGCAACCGCCAACATAAAAAAAGAATGCGTAAGCTGAAGAACCTGGCTGACACCCTGCCCGCACCCGAAATTATCGGGGCTCCGGCTGATAATCTTCTCATCTGCTGGGGTTCAACTGTCGGCCCGGTACTTGAAGCCGCAGAAATTTTCCGCGCTCAAGGAAATAAGCTGGCTATCGCCGTCTTTCAATATCTTTATCCACTTAACCGCGAACGAATCGAAAAAGCTCTGGCCCCTTTCAAAAACATCTACACAATTGAGGGCAACTTCAGCGGCCAACTGGGGAAATTATTGCAGATGGAAACCACTGTTCGCATCACCAGCCATATCGGCAAAACCGACGGCCGCCTTTTTACGGTTGAGGATGTGCTGCAAAGCTTAACCAAGCTGGTCGGAGGTAAATCATGAACTGCAATTCAGAATCATCTTTCACCACCCAATGGTGTCCCGGATGCGGCAATTTTGTTACCCTTGAATGCTTGAAAAGCGCCCTTTGCAACCTGCAAATAGAAGCCCGGGATTATGTTATTGCGTCCGGTATCGGCCAGGCCGCCAAACTCGGATTTTCTCTTCAATGCAACTTACTGGCCGGTCTCCACGGGCGCGCATTGCCGTTGGCCATGGGCCTCAAGATGGCCAACCACCAGCTCAAGGTTCTGGCGGTCTCGGGGGATGGTTGTTTTTATGCCGAAGGCGGCAATCATCTCCTCCATACCGCCCGCCGCAACTTAGACGTGACCATGCTGGCCAGTGACAACCGGGTTTACGGCCTCACCAAGGGACAGGCATCCCCCACGGCAGCGGCCGACTTTACAACCAAGATTCACCCCGAAGGCGTCGGCGCTCAACCTCTGGAACCAACCCTGATCGCTTTAAGTGCCGGGGCGACATTCGTGGCCAAGGCTTTCACCGGCAATCCGGGCGAATTAACAACTCTTATAGAAAAGGCGATCCAACATCCGGGGTTTGCTCTGATCGACATTCTTTCGCCATGTGTTTCCTTCAATAAAGTCAACACCTTCGCTTGGTTCAAAAAGAGAATACAAACGATTGACGACAATCATGATCGAAACAACCTCGCCGCCGCCCTGCAACTGGCTCAGTTCGACCCCGAGACATTGATTCCCACCGGAATTTACTATCAGGCAGACAAGCCGGTCTACGGTAGCAATAAAAAAGCGATGCAAGGCAAACCCATCTCCTTCCGTACACCAAGCTACAAACCTGAACGCGTCAGACCACTGTTTGCCCACTACCAAAGCTGATGGCGTCGTCAGCAAGGAGGACAAAATGAACAATGACAGAATCAATGCCCTGGAAACCGCTCTCAACAACGAAATGAAGGAACGGGAATTCTATTTGCAACACTCCGAAAGAACTACGAATCCGGTGGGCAAAGCGATGTTTCTCCAGATCGCAAATGAAGAACTCGAGCATTACGAACGCCTTAAACAATTACATGAAAAATGGGAAAAAGAGGAAAAGTGGCCGAAAAGTATACCTTTAGAGGTCGGCGCTTCAAACCTCAAAACCACCATGCAGGAAGTAATTGATGCCACCAAAAACCTGAAACCTGGTGATGCCGACGATCTTGAAGCGGTACGCACTGCTATCACTTTTGAGGCCGACGGCGTAAAATTTTATGAAAAGCTCAGAGACGGTTCTCAAGATGAACGGGAAAAAGCCTTTTTTGCCCTGCTGGTTACAATTGAAAATGAGCATTTACAATCCCTGATCGAAAGTGAAGCTTTTTTCCTCGACCCGGCCCAATGGTATCAGCAACAAGAACATAGCGGTCTCGACGGAGCCTAAAAACAGCATCATTGATCTCTTCGGCATCAAAGGCCGGTATTGTTCGACAATTTTGTCGAACAATACCGGCCTTTGTCGTTTTCACTTTATTAACGATATGAGAAAATTTTCAAAGAGAACTTCGATGGCGGGCAGAACTTCAATCAGACGATGATCGCCGGGGAGAAGATGCAGAGTCAGAGCATGACGCCGGGCATAGTCAATAATTAACTGCGGGGCAATAATCTCATCCTGCCAACCATGAATAATAGCGCATTGTCGGGCTTTCGGCAGCGGATCCTGAACTCTGCCGAAGCCCGGAATTGCAATCGCCGGGGCCAACAAAAAGAGGCCATCCGGGGAGATCTTCCGGGCCGCAACCGCAACCGCAGCCACATAACTTCCCATACTCGACCCCACAAGAACCAGATGACCAGCAACAGCCGGTTGCCAAGCCAACAACTTCGCCACCCGCTCGTCAGGATCAGCAATCCCCCGATAATCGATACTCTCCACCGCAAAACCACACTTTTCAGCAACCTTCGCCAGACACTTTATCTTACTGCCCCAAGGCCCGCTCTCCTTACCATGTGAAAAACATACGGTTCCGATTTTAGCTGACATCGCAAAACTCCCCCTTGATAATGGTTGGAATTGTTTGACTTATCTTTTCCTATACGATAATTCACATTTATCCTAGTTTTTATCCACCCTTGATGCATTTATAAAACGAGAAACAAGATGACTCAAAACTTCAGTGATTGCGCCCGCTGCCCTTTTGCTATTTCAGAGCGGCTCTGCCGCAACCCCAATGGTAAAGCCCCGGCTTTTTGCCCAACCAGGGATCTTGCTCAACTCACAGATGCGAGCTTAGAGATCTATAAAAAAGATGAATATGCCGAATTTGCCCGCCAGGCCTCAATTCAAGAGGCTGAAGGTTACGCCGACAAAGATCTGGGTTATGCCAGGGTTCGACCGGCCAAAACCAGGATCGAAGAGATTGCCGAGTTTGCCCGAAAAATGAATTACCAGCGCTTGGGCCTCGCCTTTTGCGTCGGTTTACGTCGAGAAGCCAAAGCTGTGGCCGAAATTTATGCGGCCAAAAATTTCGAGGTGGTCTCCGTAATCTGTAAAGCCGGTTGCAGTGACAAAGAGCTGATCGGTCTTACCGGCGAGCAAAAAATCACCCCACATCAGCCCGAAGCCATGTGCAACCCGGTAAATCAAGCCCTGGTCTTAAACCAGGCCGAAACCGATTTCAATATTCTGCTCGGTCTCTGCGTCGGCCACGACTCAATTTTTCTGAAAGAGGCCAAGGCCCCCTGCACTGTACTGGCCGTCAAAGACCGGGTTTTAGGCCACAACCCCCTGGCCGCAATCTACAACATCGACAGTTACTACCGCAGTTTAAAACCATCACAGTCTTAATTTAATAAGAACCTAACATCCGGCCATCGACCATTTTCATAACCTCGTCGGCAACTCTTTTCACTTGGGCCTGATCGTGCGAGACCATGAGCAGCGTACACTGCTCTTTCAAGATCAACAGCAGGGACTCGATCTTGCGAGCCGCCTTTTCATCCAGAGATGAAGTGGGTTCATCAAGAAGTAAGATTTCGGGCTGGAGAATCATCGCCCGCGCGATGCAGAGGCGCTGCTGCTGACCCCCGGAGAGCGTACGGGCATCATCGCGCAAACGGTCTTTCACTTCCGACCAGAGGAACGCCTGCCTAAGTACCATTTCGACTTTTTGCCCGACGCCCTCCTTTTTTTTCAGACCCGCCATTTGCAAAGGCAAGGCCAGGTTTCTATAAATGCTCATGGGCAGCGGATTGGGAATCTGAAAAACCATGCCGACCTTTCTCCGCAACCAGCTCAGAGATATTGTCCGGCCATAGATATCGAGCTTTTCATGATCAAGAAAAAGGCTCACCCGGCCGCTCATTCGAGCCCCGTTAAGCTCCTCCCAGAGACGATTAATTGTCATCAGAAAGGTGGATTTACCGGAACCGGAAGGCCCGGTAATAGCAGCAATTGACGATGAACCAAAACCGACACTGATATTGTCCAGAATTTGCTGTTTACCGTAATAAAAAGAGAGATTTTCAACTTCAATAATTTTTTTCATAGTTATTTCATAATTAAATCAATGCTGATGCTTTCGTAAAAAAGTAACGGGATGGCTAAGTAAAAATTTCGATAGACAAGATGTTGTGGTTTTCCAGGCGCGAGACTATACATGCAGTATGTCGAGTGTCTGGAAAACCACAACAACGCAGGATATCGGAACTTTTTACAACGCCATCAATGATGATAAAGCAAGCGTTTGGTAACCTTTTTTCGAATCAACCAGGCCAACGTAAAAAGCAGGGCGCAGAGGCTCAAGAGAATCAGCGCCGCCCCGAAACCCTGCTGCAACTCCTGTTGATCGCTAAATTGTGAAGCCATATAGTAGATATAAAAGGGTAAAGCCTCATAGCTGTTAAAAAGTGAGCGGGGAATACCGGCCGAGACCACGACTCCGGTCAACATGATAACCGCAGTATCTTCTGCGGCCCGACCAATTGCCAAAATAATGCCGCTGAAAATCCCGGGTGCGGCCTGTGGCAGTAGAACAAAACGAATAGTTGACGCCTGATCCGCACCTAAGGCGGCTGCGGTCAAGCGCAACGAGGTCGGCAGCTCTTCGAGAGCCGTCTGAGTGCTGCGAATCAAGTAGG
>JAYEGS010000346.1:0-8725 GCA_034659215.1 Pseudomonadota bacterium
ATATCGTTTTCCAGGCAGACCGGCAGAAGATAAGAACCGGCCGGGGCCGTAATTTTTTGCTCGTCAACTGTTATGGTAATCAGATTCTCACTCATAATTCATCGTTTCCTTAATTTATCTCTTCCTTTATTTACTCTCTTCCTTCTCTTTTTCCGCTTCCGACAGCGGTTCTACACCCTGATCGGGAATCATTTCCGGAGGCGAAATTCGCCGCACTGCGTCGTATTCGGGAGGACAGGCATAAACGCACTCGCCACATTTAACACATTTTTCCTGATCGATCGCTTTTTTGCGATTACTGGTCGTAAAAATCGCGTCGGTCGGACAACAGGCAACACAGGCATCGCAACCCCGAGCACACGGTTCAAGGTCGATATAGAAAGCGATCAAAGGACGACACATTCTCGCCGGACAACGTTTCTCCTCAATATGGGCGACATACTCATCGCGAAAAAAACGCAAGGTTGTCAAAACCGGATTGGGAGCGGTTTTCCCCAGGCTGCAGAGAGAACCCTTGATCACAGCCTCGCTGATCTCCTCAAGATCAGCCAACTCCTCCACTGTTCCCTCGCCAATTGTAATCAAGTGTAAAATGTCACGCAAGTGACGGGTACCGATACGGCAGAAGGTACATTTACCACACGATTCACCTTGCGTAAAGTCGGTAAAATAGCGCGCCACCTCGACCATGCAGGTATCTTCGTTCATGACCACCAGGCCGCCGGAGCCCATCATCGCGCCGACCGATTTCAAGGAGTCAAAATCGATCACCGTCTCCATCAGAGAGGCGGGCAAACAGCCTCCCGAAGGCCCGCCGATCTGTACGGCTTTAAGCTCTTTACCATCTTTGATTCCACCACAAACATCAACCACCAGATGTTCCAGAGTAACCCCCATAGGGACTTCAACCAGACCCGGATATTCAACTTCACCAACTACCGAAAAGATCGCGGTTCCCGGACTATCTTCGGTACCGATAGAACGAAACCATTGATGACCATTGCGGATTATCGACGGCACCGTGGAAAGGGTTTTAACATTATTAATAACTGTCGGCAAACCATTAAGACCGGCCACCGCCGGATAGGGCGGCCGCGGTTGCGGCATGCCCCGGTTACCGGCCAAAGATTCAATCAAAGCGGTCTCTTCACCACAAACAAAAGCCCCGGAACCTTGAAAAACCGAAACTTCGAGCGAAAAACCGCTGCCCAGAATATCGGCCCCGAGAAGATTCTTCTCCTGCGCCTGTTTAATGGCTCTCTCCATAATTTCAACCGCCAGCGGATATTCGGCCCGAATATAGAGCAAGGCCCGTTCGGCCCCGACCGCCAACGCCGCCAGCGCCAGACCTTCAAGTACTTGGTGCGGATTACTTTCGAGCAGGGTTCGATCCATATAAGCTCCGGGATCACCCTCGTCACCGTTACAGATAACCATTTTCGGCGTTTTCTCAACCTTCCGGGCGATCTCCCATTTCCGACCAGCCGGAAAACCGGCCCCGCCGCGCCCACGCAGGTTGGCGGACTTAACCTCTTCGAGCACCCAGGCCCCACCTTTTTCGAGCCCTTGGGCCAAAGAGAGATAACCGCCAACCGCCAGACAATGGTCAATATCATCAGGGTCAATCAGACCACAATGCTCCATCACGACCCGATTTTCATAAAGGTAACGCGGATAATCCATAAGTGTCGGAAAATTTTCATCGGCTTCCAGAGCCCCGATCAAATATTCATAACAGGGATCACTGCCGTCTTTAAGAAAGGAACGGACTAAAATTCCGGCCTCACCGGCCCCAATTTTCTGGTAAAGAAGCGGGGGGAAACCGGGGTTCTGGATAATCACCAGGGGTTCGGCGTAGCAGTGGCCGAGACAACCGACCTTTTCAATCCGCGCTTCAATCCCTTGATCTTTAAGAACTTCTGCAAAAGCGGCAATCGTCTCCAGGGCTCCCGCCGCCCGACCGCAGGTGGCACAACCGACATAGATCACCGGCACCGGCGACTCTTTTAGCTCTTTAACCCGCTCTTTGGCCTGTTCGGCCAGCACCAGCAGGTGCTCTTTCGGACTATTCACTAGTTTCGTCATTTTTTGCCTGCTCCCGTGCCGCCATCTCATTGCGCACTTCAATTTCGGTTATAATTCCCTCAACTTTACTCGGGGTGACATAGGCTTCAACTTTTTCACCGACAACCACCGCCGGAGCCAAAGCACAACAACCGATACAGGCAACCCGCTCCAAGCTGTATTCCCGATCGTCAGAGGTCTCGCCCTCTTTGATCTGCAGGCGTCGTTCAAAGTTTTCCATAAGAATCTCGCCGCCCTTGACATGGCAGGCCGTACCTAAACAGACCTTAATCGGATTACGGCCCGGAGGATTGAAACGAAACTGATTATAAAATGTCGCAATACCGTAAACTTTGCCGATGCTGGTCTGCACATGATCAGCGACCAGATCCAACGCCAGCCGGGGCAGATAACCATGTTTTCCCTGAATCTCCTGCAAGATTGGAATGAGCTGGGAAATTTCTCGTGAAAAAGCCGGTAACTCGTCAACAACAGCTCGTAATACCTGATATTCCTCTTCATCGACAGCCGCTCTTTCAGTCTCATTCAGAGCGGCCAATAATTGATCCAACATCTTCTCTTTTTCTCCTCATCCGGTATAGCACCGGAAACTGTAACGGTAGCAAGAGGTTTTATAACTATTCAGTTAATTAAAGTGACTATATAGAGATTGAACCCGTCGTTCGGTCATAAACGTCCGGCACTTATCTGTCAAAGTTTGCAACCTCCGGCGAAATAACGCAAGATCTCGCTCAACCTCAGCCTGGTCGTCGTAACTGATAATCGCCAGACTTCTATAGATAAATAAAAAATCGTGTTCCGGGCCGACCAGACGCTCATCTCCGGCACAAACTGCAAGGAGATCGCTACGCATCGGCGGACAGATAAAATTAATACAGAGGGGCCCTTTCAAATCGCCCAAAAGACAACCTTGTTCAGTAAAGTAGCAACAATGAGCCCCTTTAACCAAAGCCCCATCCCGATGCCTGCGAAAACTGTAGGATCCTCCAGCAACTCCAGACAACTGCACCTTCTGCCGCCGTTCACGTTGTAAAGCAATAACAATTTCAGGGGCAAGAGCAACTCGTTCCGACCTCTCCCCCTCAAGGCGGAAGATATCTCCGGCCCCCCGGTGACAACAACCGGGATAAACCCCCTCAAGCAGATCAATCGACTCTTCAGCCGCCTCCGGCAAGCGCCCGATCACCTTTTGACAATTACGGCAGTAGTCCCCCAAAAAGGAGGAAAAAAAAGGGTTGAGACAGCCGACCAGCTCTTTATAGGCAGTCAAACGCCACTCATTGTTTACCGACAAAAAGAGTTATTCCTCCAGCAAAATTAAACTAACAAATCATTCTATAATTCATATTTACCGATACCTGCTAACCGACCGTCGAACGTTTGTCAAGATTTTTATGAAAAAACGTATACAATCGACAGGTCTGAAAACTTACACAAAATTATTACTTGATCTTTACGTTTATGAACAGTATATGATAGCACAATCTAATCCGACAACCCATTTAACGTAAGCTGGCAAGTTACAAAAAAACCAAAGACATTCAGGAGTACGCTGCGATGATCAAGATTGAAAAACACAATGAATATTACGAAAAGTATCTGACCGACCTGGCTGACCACATGGATAAACCCCAAGAGCAGTCAGAGCCGATCCATGTTGGTGAGAAGATCAAACATATGCGGGAAACCCAAGGCCTATCCTTAGCTGAACTGGCCCAGAAAACCGGTTTTGATGTCACTATGCTGGAAGAGATCGAACTGGAAAAGATTACTCCGCCACTGGGTACCATGATCCGTCTTTCCCGCGCCTTGAATACGGTAATGAGCTCCCTCTTTTCCGACCAGGAAGAGCGCAGCAACTACAGTGTTCTCCGGGTTAACGACCAGAAAACCGCCCCTCTGCCCTCCGGCCGGGCCAGCTACCACAGCTACATACCGCTGGCGGCTGACCTTAAAGATCGCCACATGGACGCCTTTATCGTAAAACTGAACCCGGAAAAGGCCAAAGATGTAGTACCTTCGGTACATGCCGGGGAAGAACTCATCTATGTTATTGATGGCGAAGTCAAAATCGTGGTTGAAGACAACGTGGAGATCCTCTCATTAGGTGATGCTCTCTACCTTAAATCAACCACCCCTCATGTAGTTATCACCAACACCGACAAACCGGCTCTTATCCTGGCCGTAATGTACAGCGGTTAATAATTTACCAGGAGGCTGCCCGAGAATGCTCTTTTTCAGACAGCCTCCCAGCGAAATCACCTTAAACCCACTACAAATGGTGCGAACATTGGCTTCGCCCGGCTTCGAGGGGTACACAGCTCAGATCAGCAAGCGGCTTGCAGCCGCCGCCTGGAGCAATGTCCCCGTATCGAGATAGTTTGAAGAGTAAATTACGCTGGATAGTTACCTCAAAACAAACAAAATTTTTTCGTGTACTTTTTACGACGCCATAATGCTTAATCTCGCCTCTCTCTGCTTTCCCGACCAGGAAAAAAGCTGCTTTTATTGCTGCCCGCCGATTCGCGACCCCGAAGCCGACCCGCTTGATGCCATTGATGAGAAAATTCAGCTTTTGCGAAAAAACCGCAAGGAGTTGCAAAAAAATCTGGACAACCCCCATGAAATCTCAGGCGAGGAGTGCTGGGGCTTAGGATTTCTTGACGACCAGGAGAAACAGGCGGGCTGCCTTTTACACCCTTTACGCCATCAGGGCCGCGACCTGCGCCACCTGACCGGCTACCAGTTTAAGTGCGCCAATGCCCTCTGCCGCGAAGCCCTGGTTTTTGCCGAACTATCAGAAGTTGAGCAAAAATTCTGCCTCACCCTCTGCCGGAACATGGACTCCATCCACTACTCGAGCCGCCGCAACCCGCTGATGCGCCTTCTTGCCTGGGATCAGGAGATGGTACAAGTTATCATTCGTGAAAGCCTTGAAAAGGAATTAAACGTATCTCCAGAAGAGAAAGAAAAAGAGAAAACCGGCGGAGATTCACACCCGAATTCAAACCTCAGTAACTTTCTTGCCGACTACGAATTTCTCTGGCAAGAACTCGATTTTCGCCTTGACGGTTATCTCGCCCTCCGGATTGCCGAACAAAAAGGATGCAACTTTCTACGCCATAATTTGAAAAACTATATCCACTTAAGATATGATATAATCGTCGATCTCAAAAACAATTCAAATCTGCGGCCAACTTCCTCGACCCATCTGATACCCGCTCATAAACTGAAAATCCCCTTAAACCTTTCACGCCTGCTCAAATTTGGTGCCGACTTATGGGAACTGCCACCTGCAAGTGAAAAAGAGATTTTACAACTGATTGAAGAAAAGTTGACACCATTTTTCCGCCTTTCCGGCTATTGAAACAGCCGACAGCCACTGATTTTTCAATTGCTATTTTTACAAATTTTAGCATATAAATAGAGCGTAGCGCATGTCGCCAGCCTACAAGTACAGCAAAGCGCCGAGGAATTAACCAGGATGGCAGCCACACTGCAGGAAATGATTGTAAAATTTACGATATAAAAGTAACTTACAAGGTAAATAAATGCTTGAAATCAAAGTCCGTTCCACCCATATTGATGTCATGGGCCATGTTAATAACGCCAAATATGTCGAGTTTCTGGAATGGGGCCGAGTCGATGAAATTGAGAAAAAAGGAATAGATATCTGGGAGATGGTGAAACGCGGCTTAGGTTTTGCGGTGGTCAATCTCAATATACACTATCGCAAAGAGGCTTTTACCGGTGACATTCTGCTCGTAAAAACCATTTTCAAGGAGTTGCGTAATCGTAAAGTCGGCATCATTGACCAAGTAATTACAAAAAAAGGTAGTGCTGACGTTGTCTGTGAAGCTGAGGTGACATTTCTCATCTTTGACATAAACAGACACAAAAGCATAACTATGCCGGAAGAGCTTAGCAAACTCTTGCCAAAGGCTTCAAATGACTAATCATCAACGCCAACAAATTGCCGATTATGGTCGCCGCCTTTTGGCTGACCGCCTGACTACCGGAACCGGAGGAAACTTAAGTGTGGCCCTGCGAGCCGAAGGTGTAATTGCGATCACACCTTCAGGAATCAGCTACGACGAGATTAATGTAAAAGATATCAGCCTGCTCGATTTTGACGGCCGTCAACTTGAGGGCCGCTCCCCCTCAAGTGAATGGTACCTACATCTGGCCCTCTATCGGGCGCGTCCCGAAATCAATGCCGTAGTTCACACCCACTCCCGTTTTGCGACCACGTTTGCCCTTCTCCACGAACCTCTGCCCGCCTGCCACTACCTAATCGGAGTCGCCCAAGCCAAAGAGATTCGTATCGCCCCTTATGCCACTTTCGGCACCGAAGAGCTGGCCCGCAAGACGGTTGCCGCTCTGGGCCATAATGATCGCTGCATCCTGATGGCCAACCACGGCCTGATTGCCGTCGGAGAAGATTTAGCCCAGGCTTACAATACGGCTCTCTACATCGAAGAGGTCGCTGAACTCTATTATCGAGCCCGCTCTCTGGGCACCCCGGTTCTACTCAGCGATGCGGAGATGGATGAAGCTCTGATCCGTTTCCGTAGCTATGGCTGTAAACCTGAAACAGATGATGCAAAATAGAGAATATCCCAGGAAAAACACTAAACAACGCTATCCTCTTTAATTTCATCTTGCATTCTCATGACGATTGTTTTATGCAGGGGCGCACTTGCTAAAAACTTCCATGTTCAATACTCCCACACCGACTTAAACTATTCCCAAACCCTAAGGAACACTGAAACAATGGATATAATCATCAACTACTTAACGATACCTCAACTCCAAACGGCGGGCACGATCATTTTTTTGCTGGCCTTGGCCCTGCTTCTGGGAAGTTCACTATTGGCTTTTGTCAGCGAGATCAAACATAGTTCGAACCCTAAAAGCAACCTTCCGACCATGAGTCATAACATTACCCGGTCAACCTGGCTCTGGATTATCCTTTTTAGCCTTTTGGGCGGAACCACGGTTTTTCTACCGCTTCACCCCACCCTCATGCACTCCACTTCACTTTTGATCGCCGGCTTAAGCAGCGCTTCAGCCCTCTTTCTCTTTTTGCTCTACCATCTCACGGCAAAGATCATTAAACCCAAGTTCATTCATGCCCCACTCGCCCTTTTTGTCGCAGGTTGCGCTCTCGGAGCTGCTATTTTCTGGTATCTACCACATACTTGTGCGGCCTGGTTTGCGGCGGAAAGCCACCTGACAACAACTGAGGAGATCCTCTTCTGGTGGTTAGGACGCAATGAAATTGCCTGTTTTCTTCATTTCATTCTAAACGCCGTCGGGGTTGCCGCACTTTTTTTTCTGCTTGCCAATGCCCGAGAAAAAGAGAACAAACGCAAACAATCAAGAGAGTACTATTTCCAGGCAGCCGGATACGCCGGACGCTGGTTACTGACATCGGTTACCCTGCAAATCCTGCCTCTAGGCTGGATCTTCTATAATCTGGCGGCCGCCAATCCGGGCATGCTCTTCACCACTCCCAAGGTCTACTGGTTTGCCGGAATACTCTCAACCGCTCTTTTAGGCTGGCTGCTATTGATTAAAATAACCAAGGATGGCCTGGTCAACCGCCGCGCCACGATGATCATCGCCCTCTTTTTCATCATCAGTCTAAGCCTGTTCCACTTTGGCCCCTTGAGGCTGTAAAAAAAGTTACCAAAAAAACAAAAAAACCGCTAAAGTTTTCTTCCTTAACCGTCGAAGGAGTATTTGATAAGGGGATCGTGAGAAGGGAGTAGAGTATGAACATAGGCACCAGCCAGAGCAGCATTGCCGACTACTATAGCCTGACCCAAACAACAAGAACGGAAAACAGAAGCCCTCAACAATCAGGATCCGTCCCTGAAGATGCAAGCAACAGCAGACAGGTCGGCAAGGGTTCGGATGCCGCCGAGAAAGAACGCGCCGGCACTAAGGGCCCGCTTGATGAATTAAGCGATGAAGAACAGCGCCAAGTCGATCAACTAAAAAAGAGAGATGCGGAAGTTAAAGCCCATGAACGCGCCCACATCGCTGCCGGAGGGCCCTATGTCAGCGGCGGCGCCAGTTATGAGTATGAGAGAGGCCCCGACAATCAGAATTATGCCGTCGGCGGAGAAGTCAGTATTGATGTCTCAGCCGAGAACAGCCCGGAAGCCACCATCCGCAAGATGCAGGTCGTCAAACGAGCCGCCCTGGCTCCGAAAGACCCATCCGGTCAGGATCGCTCCGTAGCCGCCCAGGCTACCCAAACGGAAGCCCGGGCCAGAATAGAGTTACAACAAGAACGCAGCGAAGAAACCGAGAAAAAAGATGAACGGATCTCCGGCAATCAAGATACGCCTGAGACCACAACCGACAATCGACTTGAAGAACAAGCCTTAGCCGCTTATCGGCAGACTGAATTTACAACCAACCCCCGACAAAATCCCAACAGTTTCAGCTTCAACACTTCAGCCTGATTAAATAGTACCTGACCAAAAACCTGACAATTTTCTTGAGTGCAAGGCAGGCGAGGATTTTAACCGGAGGCATACACTAAGTATTCCGAGGATTAAAATTTGAGCCTAACGCAGCAATCGAGGAAATTGGCGGTTTTCGGTCTGGTACTAAATAGAATTTCCCG
>JAYEGS010000347.1:0-1653 GCA_034659215.1 Pseudomonadota bacterium
GATTCACTCGATCGGGTTGATGGTTTTCTTCTGAAACGTAAATCTCCATCCTGTGGAGTTGTCAACGTCCCGATTTTCGCCGATCCGGATGCCGAACAACCAATTGAAAAAGGCCCGGGATTTTTTGTCCGGGCCGTCCTCGAACGCTTTCCCGATACTCCGATAGAGGATGAAAGTTGTCTGGAAGATCTCAGCCGCCGCGAAAAATGGCTGACAGCGGTCGCAAAAGGGTCAAAACTTTATCCTTGACAAAAGGATTGTAGCTGCCAATCTAAATCTTTTGTAACTATTCAGCGTTATAACCTTAAAGCCACTACAAATGATGTGAATATTGGCTTCGCCCGGCTTCGAGGGGGACACACCCCAAGAGTACTTCCTCGCTTCGCTCACGGCGCAGCTCAGATCGGCAAGCGACTTGCAGTCGCCGCCTGGAGCAATGTCCCCGCATCGAGATAGTTTGAGGACTATATTATGCTGAATAGTTACGTTTTTTTGCCGTCAGCAGGTTAACTCTTGGGCTGAGCAGAGCACGTTGAGATCAGCAAAGCCATCGAGACTCATGGCCTGATCCAGAAAAATATAATTTTTGGTCTCTTGGTCATAGCGTACCGAAAGACAGCTGACTGCGCTCACCCGCCGTTGCTGCAACTCCTGATAGGCGCGATATATACCGGGAAGCGGTTTGTTGCCGCAGAGTCGATACTCAAAGAGATCGAGGCGGTTTTCCTTGATCAGCGCTTCCAGTTCAGATTCTTTCGGGGTCTCTTCGCCAATTACGTAGATGATGTATCCCTCTTTCATGTTTTCCTCCAGTCGGTTAAAGGTTAATTGTGTTTTGATGCCGGTTTGAGTTGTAGCCTAAACAAAAAAATCCCCGAACCGAAACATTGGTTTCGGCCCGGGGATTTCCCTTTTTTATCCACTAAGGCACGGTTAAGCCCGACTCTATTGTCCACGAGAGACGGCTTTATTGTTTCAGGCAGGTCTTCTGACTTCCGGATCTATCTACTCACCGCACCTTCCCAATTTCGATGGCTACGTCCTGACACCATATTTTTGAAATCAGTGGTTTTTGCGGTTTTCGTCCCCGGTTACAGCGACGGGCTCGTCCCCGAATTTCACGGGGTTCCCTGTTAGGCTCATTGATGAGCACCTGAACAATTATATTTTCATTATCCCGGCATCTAGTCTACTTTATAGCTCCTTGTCAAGCTGATTTGCCCGGAAGGTGCCGTCTTGACAATTGGCTCCAGGTGAAATAGAGTAGGTTATCCTCCGGGTGCCTGGTTATTTTCGAATGTCTTCCAAACCGCAACCAAACAGGTTGCTTTTATTTGTGTTGGTTTGTGTCCATTTGTGGTTCCGCTTTTTTTACCACAAATGAACTCAAATTATGCAGTGGTAAATTTAAAGTTTTGACTATTTCTCAGGTGAAACTTCATTGGTAAGAACCTGAAGAGACTTATTCTATGTCGTATCGAAAGATTTTTCTTATTGGGCTCCAGGTGTTGATTTTATCAATTCCTGCCTTCACTTCATGGTCTCATCCCCACGTTTTTCTCTATAGTACGGTCAAAGTCGTATTTGATGAAAAGGGTCTGGCCGGGGTGCGGGTTAATTGGGTCTTTGACGAAATGTTCAGCAGTATGATGA
>JAYEGS010000348.1:0-8671 GCA_034659215.1 Pseudomonadota bacterium
GCATACTCGGCCGCTTGTTGCGCTCCGACCAGCACCATATCGGGATCGCCCGGCGTAAAATTATCAACCAATCTGGCAAAGAAGGGGAAAAGCAAGAGCATATAGACAACCCCCAAGACGTTAATCATCATATGGGCTCGGGCCGCCCGTTTAGCCGGAACATTAGTACCGATACTAGCCAGAAGAGCAGTGATAGTCGTGCCGATATTCTCACCTAAGATCAGGCCCAATCCCCCTTCAAAAGTCAAGGCGCCGCTGGCCGCCAGCGTCATGGTGATAGCAACGGTTGCACTACTGCTCTGTAAAATAATAGTCAGCAAGGCACCAGCCAGTACCGCCATAATGTGATTGTGACTGAAAGAGATAAAAGCTTCCTGGAAAAAGGGTTGGGTTTTGAGAAAGGAGAGACCGTCCTTCAAAACATCAAGGCCGTAAAAAAGCATCCCGAAACCAAGCAGGATCTCACCAAAATACTGCCAACGCCGGTTCCGGGAAAAGAATTTCAGGGCCACCCCGATACCGATCGCCGGCAGAGCATAATGGTGCACCTTAAAAGCGATCATCTGCCCGGTTATCGTCGTCCCGATATTGGCTCCGAGGATCACGCCGATGGCCTGCATCAGGTTCATCAAACCGGCATTGACAAAACCGACCACCATCACGGTTGTCGCACTACTGCTCTGCACCACTGCAGTGACCGAAGCTCCGACCAGAAAAGCGGAAATCCGGTTAGTCGTCAGCTTCTCAAGAACCTGCCGCAAACGGTTGCCGGCTGCTTTCTGCAAACCCTCAGACATAATTTTCATGCCATAAAGAAAAAGACCGAGACCGCCAATAAAAGCAAATACCATCCCTTCAACCATTTAAACCAACTCCGTATACTATATACTATTTAGTGACTTAACAGTTCCCGTACTGCGACAATCTCAACCCCGGCCCGGTTTGCCATCTCCGGCAGAAGAGCTAAGGCGGTCGCGGTCACAGGATAGGGATGACCAATACCGATGGCCCGGCCTTTTATCCCGGCAACCTCAATAAGAGCCCGAAACTGTTCCATAATATGCTCTACATCCGGCACATTATCAAGAAAAATATCTCGTTGCAGCGCCGGGATACCGGCCTCTACGGCTTTCTCGTAAGCAACACTGTCGGCAATTGTGCGACTGTCTAAAAAAAAGAGATCACGGCCTTTTAGAATTTCCATAACCAGAGCCATTTTCTGCGGATCTGCAGTCAAACGTGAGCCCATATGATTATTGACACCGATAATCCCCGGTATAAATTGCAAGTCTTCAAGAAAAACAGAACTTACCTCTTTATCCCCCATGGAGATGAATAGGGCTCCGGGACCCGGGTCTACCAAGGGATAACCGCGGGGCTCCATCGGAGCATGCAATATGATGTCGCAATGATGATCAACAAAGTGGGATGCCACCTTAAGCGAGTTTTTCAACAAGGGGAAAATTGCGAATGTCAAAGGTAACGGCAAGGCCGAAAATTCGACGGCACTTTCCAGGCTGTGCCCCATATCGTCAATCACAATTGCCAGTTGTGGACGGACAACTTCCGGTTCCAAAATCAGGTTCTGGCTCGGAGCAATAAAGCTGCCAACGACCACAACCTCTTCCCCATCAAGGATAAGCAGGTTAAGGGATCCGCTGTTTCTATCGAGATGGATCAATACTCGAAGATTGAAATCTTGAGCCAGGAGTTCCTTGTAGGAATTCAATACCGGTACCAGGGCTTCAAACTCCTGGTACTCCCCCTGAAACCGTACCTGAGCCCATTCATGTGACCCGTTACGCATTACCTCCCAACGTTGATCAACAACGATTGCAGGCTGACAACTAAGCAGTTTTTCATCGAGCCGTTTTAGAGCTCTGCTCAAATCCTCCCGAGACAGTGCTTTTTGCATAGCAGAAGCCGGACGAGATAGCGACTGCCGGCGTGATTCAAGAGATACTAAAGACAACCTCTCGGCAACCAGATACCCCCCAAAAAAGAGCAGAACTCCCCCAACCAAACAACCGACAATAACCGGCCATCGCCGTCTGAAAGTAGTCAGTAAATTGTCTATGAATATCAATTTTTAATTACTGCGCACCAAGCTGTTTGAAGATCTGCCAACCTTGAAGTAGTTCCACAGCCCGCAAAATCTGGATATCATCACGCCACTCATCCTTCTTATCATTCGCTTTGTCGTCGACTTTGTCCGCAGGCGTCCGGTTTTCCTCGCCTATCTGATCTTGCTCGTCAAGCGATTGCGGTTTGAGTTTTTGCGGAGTTTTGGAGTCTTCGGTATGGCCGTTACCATTCTCGAAATGACCTTTAAGATCCTTCTCCTTAAGATGCGACATGAGTCCTTTTTGCTGATCGCGGCGCACTACCGTACCGGCTTCGACCAGAACATCCGGCTCAATCCCTTTAGCCTGGATCGAGCGGCCGCTCGGAGTATAATAGAGTGAAGTAGTCAAGCGCACGGCTGAACCATCTTCAAGCGGTATTATGGTTTGCACTGAACCCTTACCAAAGCTCGGGGTACCCATTACCAGAGCCCGTTTATGATCCTGCAGGGCCCCGGCAACGATCTCCGAGGCACTCGCACTACCGCCATTGAGCAGAACCACGATCGGATAATCAGCTTCAGTACCGTCATCATAGGCCTGATAGCGCATATTCTGTTTACTGATGCGACCGTCGGTATAGACAATCAGACCTGATTTCAAGAAATAGTCTGAAACCTTGACCGCCTGCTGCAACAGACCACCAGGATTATTTCGCATATCAAGAACCAGCCCGGAGAGGGAGTGCTCTTTTTTCAGCTCTTTCATTTTACGATTAAGGTCAGCATAGGTTCGGGCCTGGAACTGAGTCAAGCGAACATAAGCAATCTCCTCGGTCAACATTTTACTTTTGACGCTGACAACCTTGATAATATCACGGATAATCGTAACATCGAGCAGTGAGCTGAGCCCCTGCCGCATAATCGAGATCGTAATTTCTTCACCTTTGGGACCGCGCATCTTTTTGACCGCCTCCATCAGGGTCATATCTTTACTCAATTCACCATCAATTTTAATGATCCGGTCACCGGCCTCAATCCCGGCCCTAAAGGCGGGTGTATCTTCAATCGGAGAGACAACGGTCAAGACCCCGTCGCGAATCGTAATTTCAATACCCAGGCCACCAAAAGAACCGGTCGTCTCAACCTGCATCTCTTTGAACATGTCCGGCGGCATAAAACTCGAATGCGGATCAAGATCAGAGAGCATTCCCTTAATTGACCCGTATACCAGCTTTTTAACTTCAACCTCTTCAACATAATTCTTCTGCACCAGACTCAACGTATCAGTGTAGAGTTTTATATATTCATAGGGGCTCTTGGAATCGATGGCTTGAACCTCTTCCCGAGCTCTGGAGCTACCCGGCAAAACCCCGAGATGAATGACCAGAAAGGCGGCAACGGCAAAGAGCACACCTAAAGTTATCGATTTACCTTTATTTCTTTCAACCATCTTTAGAAACCTCCAAAAGATCGACAAATAAGAATTTACAACAGAAGAAGTATCCAAACTCCCACCGTCCTTATTACGATCACACTTTTTAGAAAAATTATCCATCAACCTGACCGTCTCTACAATTGTGAGATCCAGATCAGCGGATCCTCAGGGATACCACCTTTGCGAATTTCAAAATAGAGTGAGGGAGCATCGGAAAGTACCCCCTGGCCGACCTGACCGACAACATCTAACGCCTGCAGACGGTCATTAATCCGACAAGCAAACTCCTCTAAGTGGGCATAGATAGAATAGTAGCCGCCGCCATGATCAACCACCAACAAATTTCCGTAACCTTTCATCCAAGAGGCAAAAACGACCAAGCCACCATGAACTACTTTTACCGGATCTCCGAAGTGTGCTTCAATCTCGATACCCTTATTACTGGTCACCGTCGCAAAACGGATGTCCTTTTCAAGCCCAAAAAAACTGACCACTACCCCCTCTACCGGCATCGGCAAACTACCTTTGAGAGAGGCAAAATCAGTCTCCGGTAAACCGGGAGCAAGGGTCATTTTTTTCAACCTTGCAGCCACTTTTTCAAGTTCGGCAACAAGTTCCTCATGCACCTTGACTTGATGCTTGATTTTATACAGCAACTCATTTTTTTTGGCAATGTTTTCTTCCAACTCCGCCATTTTATCAACCTGCTCCTGTTCAAGTCGAACCAAAAAAAGACGGCGAGTATCAAGCTCCTTCCGCCGATTTCGAACCTCATTAAGCAGCTTTGCACAAGAACTCTGCAAATGCTGATCGGCGGCCAGCACCCGCCGACCATAAACTAAAGAATTAAATTTTTCCGTCAAATCAGCATCACTATCGAGAAAATCGAGCCATTTACCAGGCGGTTGACAATAACGAATTTTAAGACGCTGACAAAATTTTTGCAACAGCTGCTGTAAAGATTCTTCGAGACGTGTCGCTTCGACCTCTAATTCGGCCACCTGCAATCCAACCTCTCGCACCTCCCCAACCAAAGCCTCAAGCTCCCCCTGAAGAGCGGTTCGCCAACGATTATAGTCATCGATCTCCTGAAGCACTGAACCCTGCCGCAACCGAGCCCTCTTCTCTTGCTTACGCTCCTTGATAATTTGTTCATTAAGTGTGCGCAGATCGTGCGCGGAATCTCCTGCCCCAACCTCCTGAGCCCATCCGCAGCCCGAAATTTGCGATTCCACCACCAACCCGGTGAAAATCAACAACAAAATCAAACAAAACTTTTTCATTTCAAGTATTAATCCTGCCGAACCCAGCGGGAAGAGAGGAGGAAACCGGCAATTCCGAGACTGGTTCCCAAGAGCAGAAAAAGGAGCAGAGGAAGAGTCGTAAAAAACTTAAGCTGCAGAACTATCGACCATTGTGGAACCTGGAGTTGGAGCCAAGCCTTGAAGTAGCAAAACCCGGCATAAGCAAACCCCAAAGCTAAAAATGAAGCTACAGCCCCTTGAAAAACCCCCTCAAAAAGATAGGGCAAGGCGATAAAACTACGCGTCGCCCCAACCAGATACAGCACCCTGATAGTTTCACGACGAGCATAAAGAGAGAGTCTAATCGTACTGGCAACAATGAAGATGGTCACGGCCGAAAGAAATGCCGCAAAAACAAAACCAAAATATTTAACCGTTTTCAGCAGTGAAAAAAGCTGCCGTAACCAACGACTGCCATAAGCAACCTCATCGACCCCAACCTGCCTTTGCAGTTGTCGGGCAAGACGCTCGACATCATCAATCTCAGCGATTTCGGAATCAAGAAAAAGTTCAAGCGAGGCCGGCAGGGGATTTTCAGACAGGCCTGAAAGAAAATTGGAATTTTCCCCCAGGGTCACTTTGAAATTTTTCAAAGCCTGTTCCTTGGAAACATAATCAAAACGAATGACTTCATCAAGCTCGCGGCAATAATTTTTCAGCGCCGACATCCTCTCACCATCAATATCATCAACCAGATAGACGACAATCCGTAAATCCGCCCGCCAAGTGGAAACAATCCGGGCCGCATTACTATAACCCAGAAAATAGAGGATTAACATCAACATAGCTATCGATATAATCGAAATCGAAATCAGATTAATAACCGGATGACGACGAATATTATTCGCCGTCAGTTTAAACAGCGGATAAATATGATCTTGAATTTTAGCCATAACCCGCGTTCTCAATCCGGCCAGACGTAGGCTTGCAGGCTACCCTGATCAAGATAAAAGACTTTCCGTTTAAAACGCTGCAACAGGGCGCGATTGTGAGTGACCATGACGATGGTTGCACCTAGAGAATTTATGTAATTAAAAATGCTCATAATTTCGTTGGCGATCTCGTAATCGAGATTACCGGTCGGCTCATCCGCCAGGATGAGTTGAGGATCGTTAACCAGAGCCCGGGCGATTGCGACCCGCTGCTGCTCGCCACCAGACAATTGAGGGGGTAGACGATCTAACTGACGCTCAACGCCAACTACCTTGAGTACTCGCCAGACGGCTTTTTGAATCAAGCGCCGCGGGGTGCCGGCAATCTCTAAGGCCAAAGCAACATTATCAAAAACAGTATAATTGGGAATTAGCTTGTAGTCTTGAAAAACAACCCCCATACGCTGCCGCAAATGAGCAATGCGGGCCGGTCGAGCCTTGACCAGGTCAAGACCGTCAACCACAATCTGACCACCGTCCGGTTTAAGATCAGCAAAAAGCAGACGGAACAGGGTCGTTTTTCCGGCCCCGCTGGGCCCCGAAAGATAGACAAAATCACCTTTTTTGACATCAAAAGATACATCTTTCAAGATCATATCAGGATGATTGTAACTCTTATTGAGATGTGATACGCGAATCATCAGCAGCCAGCTCTTCTATTAAACGCCATAATGGAGCCCGATCCTCAAGAGGTAACTCTTCATTCACGGAGCCATTCCGAGTTTTAGCTTCGAGAATTCCTCGCTTGTAACCTTTGCGCCCCAAGGTCAGGCGCAACGGCACCCCAATCAGGTCGGCATCCTTAAATTTTACACCAGGTCGTTCATTGCGATCATCATAAATGACCGAAATTCCCCGACCCTGCAACTCCTGGTAAAGACTTTCACAATAGGCCGTAACCTCTTCCGACTTGAGATCAAGATTTAAGAGCGCAACCTTAAACGGAGCAATGGCAAAGGGAAAACAGATCCCGTTATCATCATAATTTTGCTCAATGGCAGCAGCCACGGTGCGGCCGACACCGATACCATAACAACCCATCACGAGAAATTTTTCCTGGCCTTCCTGATCTAGAAATGTGGCTTGGAGTTTTTCGCTGTATTTAGTTCCCAACTTAAAGATATGGCCAACCTCAATGCCCCGATCGATCTGTAACAAAGCGCCGCAGCGTGGACAAAGATCGCCGGCCCGAACCTGAACCAGATCAGCCGTCTGCCGGCTCTTGAAATCGCGTCCCCAACAAACCCCCTGAAGATGAAAACCAACCCGATTGGCCCCACATATCATCTCGCTCATTTGTGCTACCTGACGATCAACCAGCAGAGGGATGTCGACATTGAGCGGCCCCAAATAACCAACCGGCAGACCAAGTTCATCCGCCACCCGAGCCGGAGGCGGAATCTCAAGCCACTCCGCCCCCAGGGCGGCCTTAACCTTTATCTCATTAACCTCGCGATCACCGGGCACGACCACCATGCAAAAGCCGAGATCACTCTCAAAAATCATGCTCTTTATGGTCGCCTCAGGAGCGACTCCGAAAAAAGCGGCAACCTCCGCAATCGATTCACAATCCGGGGTCGCAACTTCAAGCGGTGCGGCCGCAGCCGGCTCAGGAGAAACTATCTCGGTATCAACAAACCGGCTCTCAGCTTTTTCAACGTTAGCGGCATAGTCACAAGCTGTACAACTGGCAATCGCATCCTCACCCGAATCGGCAAGCACCACAAATTCATGAGAAAAACTGCCGCCAATCGCTCCGGAATCGGCTTCGACCGCCCGGAAATTGAGCCCGCAACGAGAAAAAATCCGGCTATAGGCATCACGCATACCCTGATAGCTTAAACCCGCCGCCGCATCATCAACATCAAAACTATAAGCATCCTTCATGATAAATTCACGGCCCCGCATGAGTCCGAAACGGGGTCTGATCTCATCCCTGAATTTAGTCTGAACCTGATATAGATTGAGCGGCAACTGACGATAGGAACGTACCTCATGACGAATGAGATCGGTAATCACCTCTTCATGGGTCGGACCAAAACAGAACTCACGTTGATGCCGATCTTTGAACCTCAACAACTCTTTACCATAAAAGTCCCAGCGCCCGCTTTCTTGCCAGAGTTCGGCCGGCTGCACGGCCGGCAACAGAACTTCCTGGGCTCCGGCCCGATTCATCTCCTGGCGAATAATCTCTTCCACATTGCGCAAGGCCAACAGCCCCAGCGGCAGATAGGAGTAGATACCGGCAGCCAGCCGGCGAATCATCCCGGCCCTGAGCATCAGTCGGTGGCTGAGAACTTCGGCTTCCGCCGGCACCTCTTTTAAGGTCGGCAGGTGCATCTTGGAAAAACGCATAAAATTCCTTTTCTCATTCTCAAAAATTTAAATGATTACGCTTTGTAGAAACTCCACATAATATTGTCAAGCATAAAAAAACCCCGGCTCTTTAAGAACCGGGGTTTTTTAGTTCAATCTTCTCTATTTAGCAGAGATCGGTCTACAGTTCGCGACGATCTGCCATATCGAAAAGTTTACGCTCTTGCTTGACATTGATGCCTAAAGCTTCACGTTTTTTATCGATGTGAGCAATCATCTTGGCGGCATGCTCATAAGGATCTACAGCGAAATCCCACATTCCACCAACCTCTTCTTCGAGGCCTTTAAAGAGATGCTCTTTAAATTTGGAGCCTTCGGTAGCCGGGAAGGCGGCACCAAAAACAGTGTAAACACCGGAGGAGACAAAATACTGACCGATGGAGATCGCTTTCTCACTCATCCATTCGGGAGCGGAACCGGCAGCCGGCAGATCGGAAAGTCTTTCACCCAAACCACCTTCTGCAAGAACTGCAGATGCGGCAACCAGGATACGGCTGTTATCAACACAGGAACCCAAGCTTAAGACTGGCGGAATCCCAACCGTTTCACAAATCTCGGC
>JAYEGS010000349.1:0-1639 GCA_034659215.1 Pseudomonadota bacterium
AAGCCCAACACCAACAGACCTACTCCTGCTCCAATCAAAACAGGATAAAGATATTTGTTGTGATGATTGTGCCGAGGGAGATGGTTGCGGTGATGGTGGCGCTTAACATACTTGATCCGGTGGCGTTTAACCTGCTTGACTTGGTGATGTTTGTGGTGCCGATTGTAACTGTGGTAATAATTGTTGTCGTGATAGTTGCGATGATTGTTGTTGCAGTTATGGCTGTATTGGTTGTGGTTTTTGTGGTTTTTCGCCTCCGCCATACCAACCGTACTTAGCATTAACGATGCGATTACGGTTAAAACCATAAGTGACATTCTCAATTTTTTCATGTTAATCCTCCTCCTATGAAAATATTTGTTGCCGTCATACTATTACTATCGAAGGAAATTTTTAAATTTCAATAAAAACTGCGGCAATATCCAGAAATAAGGGAAATTATTTTCATCAATTAAGACAACGAAA
Source organism: Pseudomonadota bacterium (assembly GCA_034659215.1). Taxonomy (GTDB): domain Bacteria; phylum Desulfobacterota; class Anaeroferrophillalia; order Anaeroferrophillales; family Tharpellaceae; genus Tharpella. The sequence goes on from JAYEGS010000349.1 coordinate 466, forward strand.
AAAAGGCCGCCCTGAAAAAGAGCGGCTTTTGGTTTGATAGTCAAGTCTTAAGGGTCGACTCAACTTTTTACGATGCCCTCAAATATCACTTACCAATCGTGACTGTATAGTCGTTCGGATCGAATCTGCCGGAGACAAGATTCAGGGAGTTTGTAACCGTAAAATCAGAATGTCCATAAGTAGTACTATCGCTATCTTTCGCCACTGACATATCAAAAAAATCAGGAGATCCATTAATGTACGAGCTACCACTTCCGTCAAACACTACGGCTCCACCGGTGGGAGTGAAGTTGCCGTCGTATGCCGTAAAGTCACCTTCCAAATAGATCGTCCCGCCGCTGATAGTCTCGGTAGAACCGATTTGAAACTCGATATTGTCGACGCTGTCTATCACCCCGGCACTACAAATGTAGTTAGAGCCATCGTGGAAGTATGGTCCATTTCCAGTAAGAATAAATGTTCCGGTGTTGTTTATGAGATTGTCACCATAAATATCGCAAAGATTTGATGTCAGTGTATGCCCATTTATATCCAAATCTCCACTGTGGGTGAACACCCAACGCGAAACATTGACATCAGAAAGCAACACGGTTTTAGTTCCGTTGGTTTTGTTTATATCCAGATCGTAAAATATAGGCGAGCCCCATATGTAGGCATAATAAACTCCGATGAAATCAACTTCACTGGTTCCGGCATTGAATGTGCCTCCTCCATGATAATCGCCTTTAGTATACCAGTGCGAACTGCCGGCGTTGATTGTGCCATAGTTAAGTATGTCTGCAGTAGTGATGGTGTTGCTTCCAGTATTAAATACGGCTCCGCTCAGCACATTTAAATTGCTACAGGTTGCTCCCGGACTGCCCACAAGCGGATTATTTATCCGATACGGGATAATAGTGTTTATAGTGTCGGTGGGCAACCGGTTAGGTTCCCAGTTGTTCACATTATTCCAAGCTGTACTGATGTTACCAGACCAGATATTGTAGCAGGGGACAAATCGGTAATTATTTGGTGGGCGTTCATTATTGAGGTTGCCGCAGTTTGGGCCGCAATCGCCTCCGCTAGCAAAGTAATTCTCCATACCGATGGTGGCACTATCATCCGAAGATGCCGCCCAGCCTCCGTAATGAAATTCGACGCTGCCGTCGGCTTCAAACAGTTTTATCTGATAAAA
>JAYEGS010000350.1:0-8608 GCA_034659215.1 Pseudomonadota bacterium
GTTTCGAGCAGCGGCGTCAGATTATAACCGCCGCGCATGGCCCCTAACCATTTAACCGCATCAAGGGCCGAGATCCCGACCTCCGGGGCCCGGCCGCTAATTACCTCGGCGAGAAAATCGGCCTTGATTCCGGCCGCGTCATCGACCCCGGGATTAACCCGTTCGCGCAAAAGATAGAGAAGATTTTGCCGCTCCTCCCCCTGACTTTGCGGCAGACGTTCAATAACCGCTGAAACTTGCGCGCCACTCAAAGGCAGAGGAGGTATCCCCTGCGCCTGCCGCTGAGCGGCGGCCTTTTGATACTGTTCAAGAATTTCCATATTTTGCTCTATTTCTCCTTTTAATTACTGAATTTTCATCTCCACCCGGCGGGCTTTTTCGGCTGCCGCCGGATCATTTTGCATAACTTGCGGGTCGACCAAAAAGAGGCGCTGGGCCTCTACCGGACCTTTTGCCGCGATGTACGCCATCACCGCACGCGCCCGGTTACGGGCCAACAGAACAAGTTCATCGTCACTGACTTTAATAGAATCACGAAGCAGACGTTCCTGGTCTGCGGGCTCGATTTTTTTAACCATGCGCAACATGTTTTTCTCTTTGGCAAAAGGGGCAACCTTGTAGGCCCGCCAGAGATAATCCTCAAATTCCGCATCTTCGACAACCACCTCATCAGGTGACTGTAAACCCTTTTCCCGGCCCACCACTTCCTTGAATTTTTGCGCCTGCAAAAGCTTTTTAAAATGATCCTCATGCAGGGCTCGGCGATCACTGATTTGATCGGCTCGGCCGGCAATTTCAACTTTCAAGCCAGGCCGATCATAGAGAACTTTGGCTAATTTCTCAAGCCGACCTTGGGCCGCGTCATCAAGCTCTATTTGACCAACAGGAAAAGTTACCAGATTAAGATCTTCGCCACCGCCGCCCACCAAAGAACCGATCAGAGCAAAAGGCGACGTCACCGCCTTGGTAATAAGATTAATAATGACTTTAATAATAACCCCGCCCAGACTGAACTCGGGATCATCAAGTTCACCTTTAACCGGCAAATCGAGATGAATCTCACCCTGCCGATCACGCAAAAGAGCCACCGCCAGTTTAACCGGCAGACTCATGGCATCCGGACTTTCAACCGCAGAGCCAAAATCAAATTGATCGAGAAAAACGGCATTACTCGCGGTTAATTTCTGCTTCTCAATCTTGTACTCCAGATCGAGAGAAAGCTTCCCTTTGCCGACGGCATAACCGACATATTTTCCCGTGTAAGGGGTCAGATCGGTCATCCCGAAACCCTGACTGTCAATCTTCAGGTCGACAAAAAGATCTTGGGCTAACGGATCCAGGCGGCCCGAAACCGAAACCGGGGCCTGGCCGTTGAGACGACCGTCAAGTTTGATCTCGGCCGGTTTTTCACCCATTGAGCTCAGCCCTTCAACCCCGCCCTCAAGATCGGCCAAAACCATCTTGAAGGGCGGCGACAGCGAACAGTCGAGAAAAGTAAAAGAGCTTTTGGCCAGTTCGAGTATTTTCAGCGTAAAAGCCAGCTCCGATTCAGACTTTGCGCTTGCAGACGAATCACTCTTCGCCGCCGGGGCCGGGGTTTCGGCTGCCGGGGCCGGCTCTTTTTCAACCCGCATCAGAGCAAAATTGTTGTTGCCATCACTCTCTTTGACAAAATTTACTTGGAGACCGCTAACCGCAACCTTTTCCAGCGAAAAAGCCGGCGGCTGACTGCGATAAGAGATGCCGGCCAGCGCCAGACGGCGCAAAGCCAAGATATCGGCCGCGTGGCGGCCGTCAACCGTTTTCAAGTTCTCAAGTGCGGCCTTGCCGGTAAATGTAATATTGGTCTCGGTCGAAGCTGTCTGACGCAAAGAGAAGTGCCCTTTAGACGCCGCCGCACCCTTGACCAGAACCAGGTCAAGGTGTTCGCTGAGATAGGCCTGAAAAGCTTTCAACGGCACTTTCTTCAAATCGATATCCAACTCGACCTGAAGCGGATCGAGAACCACCGAACCACCTACGCTCAAGCGCCCGCTTTCAGCCAAATTAAGATCAAGTTGACAAGTTCCCGTCTCATCTTTACCGGTGCCTAGCTGTTCTAAAGACAAATTTATTTTATCGGCCTTAATAACGGATTTCGCGGCCGGCAACTGATCCCTGAATGTAACTTTAAAATCCTGCAAATCCCCCTTTTCCAGAAGCAGGTGCCAGGGTTTGGCCGCGGGCGAGACCGCTGCGGCACTCCCCTTGGGTATCCCCTCCTTTGCCGTGCCCTCTTTTTGGGACACGGCGGGCAGCAAAGAGGCTATATTGAGAATATTATCGGCACTCCGAACAAGATTTAAATCCCCTTTTTGCCCCGCCAGGAAACCGATCACACATTCTCGTTTGCCAAGATCAATTCGGCTTCGACTCAGCCTAAACTGCGGCTGGGCAAAAACCGGTTCTCCGCTGGGATCATTAATTTTAAGATCGGCAAGAGCGCACTCTAAATCCTCGAGCTGTAGTGAAAGTTCATCCCCTTCAACCTGAGCAAAAACAACTTCACCGGCCAAATCCAGCTGACCATCCAACTGACCGGCAAAATAGTCCTGATAGTAGGCGGCATAACGCGGCAGGGGTAAATTCTCCAGGACAATAGTAGTTGAGACTTTTAGCGGATCAAGCGAAAAATCTCCGGCCGCGAACAAGGTTTCTCCGACTTCACTTATAAGTTTTAAAGAATAGTCGGCCCGATGCTCTTTGACCGTACTGAAATTATCAAGAGCAAAATCGACCGGCGAGTAACGCGACGAAAAAGCCGGAGTCACCCGTTTATCATTAAGCGTGACATCCCCCTCTTCGAGCCGCAAACGGTCAAGTTTAAAAACAAAGCCTGCAACATCATCCTCTTGATCGGTTTTCGGCTCCACCCCTGATTTAGCTGACTCAGCTGATTCAGATTGAGCCGAGTTTTCAACAACGGCGGCAACCAGCATGGGCAGATAAAAGACCCCGTCCGGATTAATGACGATATTGACTTCCGGTCTGCGCAAAACGATTTCACTTAAAAAAAGCTCTCCCCCGAGAAGGTTGCCTGGCCCGAACCTGATCGCCGCTTCCGGCAGAAAAATAAAGCGATCTTTTTTCTTCTCGTCCCGACCGCTGATCAGAAGATCATTGAAAGTTGCCGTCCCATAGAGAGTCAGACGGGAATCCTCATTTTTCGATTGGAGATAGACCAGATCGAGACGGGTTGTCAAAGCGCCGTCGGCGACCGTGAAGTTACGTTCACCCGGCAGATAGGCGAGGTAATAAGAGAGGTCAAGATTATCGAGATTTATGTGAAAACGGGTCTCCAGGGTTTCGGCAAAAGGTTTGGCTGTACCTTTGACAGCCAGTGGTGTGCCGTTAACAACCGCAGCAAAAGAGGGCTGAACATGAGTCTCGACCAGATGAGGAAGATTTGATATCCGGGGCAGGCCGATAGTGATATCATTAAGCCAATGTAAGATATCCCGGGTTTGGTCGGTAAATTCGACAATCCCGCCGGCAAGCTTGATATTATTGAGCGAAAAACAGAACCCGCGCCCTTTGACCTCCGGTTTATCATCTGGCGGCGATGCGGTGGCTAGCAGATCAGAGAAGTTATAACTCAAATCATCATTTCTGACAATTTTGATATAAGGCCCCTGGATATCGATCTTTTCCAACACCAGAGCTCGATTAGTCAGCGAGAGAAAACCGGCACAATCGGCGAGCAAAGAATCTATCTTTAACAATGGAGCCCGGCCTTGTCGGGCGCGAACCAGCAAACCGTCAATCTGCAAACGCAGCGTGAAAGGGTTAAAACGCACCTGATCAATCGTCGCCGGACGATTGAGGAGTTCCGGCAATCGTTTCTCGGCCTGACTCTTAAGCAGCCAGGGAAGCAAAAAGAAGCCGCTAAGACTATAGACGGCAAGTAGCAAAACGGCAAAAAACAGAATTTTCCGCCAACTGAAAATAACTTTTTTCTTCTGCTGTTTTTCCTGCTTTTCCTGATCACTCATAGGCTCTTTTTCACCCCGACAAAACCCCGAATAGCAAATTCAAAAAAATGACTTCAGATGCGACATGTATCTTACACTACCGAACTTAACTTTACAAGACCTTGATCATTCTATTTATCCCATTGAATAACGCCGCCGGAAGGAGCACCGGGAGCGGGTGATGGTCCGGAATCGATAATTACCTGCCAGCCGGGCTCAGGTTTTTGGTTTGGCCCTCCAACCGGTGGGGCCGGTGGCGGAGGATTTCCACCGGGTTGTGGTTGCGGGGGTTGGGCGCCGCCTTCTTTAACCACCTCAATCCGACCGATAAAGGGTTTAAGGCCGGCGCCCGTGATTGTCAACTGAATCGGCCCCGGTGCGATTTCGGGCAGCTCAAAAACGGCCTGGCCGGCAACCGCCGGAGTTACCATTTGCAGTCCCTGACCACTACTGTCATCACGATAAAGAGCGACCCGGGCGCTTTGAGCCAGATTTTCAATAGTTATTTTTCTGTTTCCAGTTGAGATCTTAATGGTTGCCGGAAATTTCGGTTGTTGAATTTTGGGCGGGAAAAATTGGATAAAAGCCTCGGGATCACCAAAAAGGTGAAAAAGGAGAAAACTCTGGCGCGTCTGGATGTTTTGGGCGGATGGAGCCAGGTTCTGATAGAGGTAGAGTTTACCCTGGTTAAGGATTTCACCAAGACGTTGACCTTGGCCTGGACGATAAAGTTGCGGGATCGGCAGATCTTTGCTCCAGTCGGGGTTAGCGGACTGATTGCGGGAAGAGAGGTAATCTTCGAGAAAGGCACTGTAAAAACCGTGCGTCAGATAGTCGTTGTACCATGAGTAACTGACATCGACTGCCGCCATGACCGCATGGGCTCCGCCCCCTTTAAGAGCGAGCAATTCCTTGGTAAAGTTTTTGCCATTCAATGAAGCCATCTGATTCTGATAGCGTTTTTGTGTATTGTAACGACCGGTCAAACAGTTGATCGAAAAAAAGAGCGGTTGAAAGGCACTATTTTGGAGTTTGAAAACTTGGGCCACTGTCCATGCAGGGTCGCCCCAGCCGAGTTCGTAACCGTGATCGCGATGTTGTATTAAAACAACACCTTGATTAATCTGGTCGGTAACCTGTTGACCGGCCTGTTGGTTGGAGATAAAGAAATCGACAATCCGGCTGCCAACCTCTTCACCACTCCAGAGCAGGCCCTGTTTATTCCAGCGGCCACTGGCACTGATACGGCCCGGATTGACCATCGCGCGAACACATTGATGACCATTTTTTTCAAAATAACAGGCTACGGCATCGGCAGTTTCACAAAAAAGTCGATCCGCAACACCATCGGGTCTCTGTACACGGGGATTCGAGTCATTAACGTAAGCGTCCTGTACCTGTCCGGCAACCAGGATGCGGCCATAGGGGCCGGTGGCCGGCAGATCGCGATCCATCTTGAGCAGCTTGCCCAGCATAATCTCCAATTCGGCCGGGTTAGAAGCCGGCAGGCGGCCATGAAAGAGGTCGGGTAAAAAATCATTATCATCGCGACAGGCCAGGAAAAGATCAGAGTAGCCGCCGTTATAGGTCTTGAAATAATATCCTTCAACACCTTGATCCCGACGCTGATCACCCAGCAGGAGAAGATAAAGAGGATACTCCTTCTCGGGCAAAGCCCGGAGATAGGCGACCAGTTCTTTATGGGTCGGCGCACCACGTTGAGCTGCCGGAATCCTGGAGGTCGGAACCTCGACAACGCGATAACCTTTCTGTCGCTTCCAGGCACAAAACTCCTTGAGCTTGGGAGATGCGGCAAATTGGTCGGCAAAAATCAACATGTAGATCTCAGGCTCGGCTTTTGCAATATCGTTTGCCAGATCCCGGGTCTTGGGGATACAGGAAAAGATGCCGCCCTGATAACCCTGATCAAAACCGCTTGAGACCAACCCGGCGAACCCGCTCAAGCCTTTGGCCGAATAAGAACTTTGAGGGTAGAGTTCGATATCAAGGGTCGCTTGCGTGGTTGCTTCAATAGTTTTCCGGCGCGGATTAAAACGTAGCGGAGTAAAACGGATTTCCAGAAGTTCGTGATCCCGTAAACGAATCCGGCGGGCCGCCATAAGACGATCGACCGGATACATCCGGTCTTGTTGATAGAGCCCTTCATCGATAACAAATTCGGGATCCTGAAGCCCCTGGCGTTGGTCTTGGTCGGCCGGTGCCGGCTGACTGGGCAGGAAATAATAATCATTTAAAACAACTCTTTCACCCTCATTTACAGTGACCTTAAAATCGTGCTCCTGAGGGATTTCGACAAAAATCGTCTTGACTGGCAGAGCTGGTTGGCCGACGGCGGTAGCCGGAGCGCAATCTCCAACCTCCAAAAGATCATAGTCGTTACCAACCCGCTTTATCCGATTGTGAAGCAGAGTGAAAATTTCGTAGTCGATAGTGACGGTTTTCCGTATCCCCTTGAGATTTGCCTCTTTAATCCGGGTCTCAGGGGCTCTAACTTCTTGTTGCAAAACCTTGGTTGCGGTGCCCCCGGGATCAATCCGGCGCAACGAGATCCACTTTCCGGCCTGAACCTCAAAATTAAACCCGAAAAATAGAACAACGGCCAAAATTAATCGTAGAGTAAAACGAATCCTGATCTTCATCTTTTTCTCTCCGTCTTAAATCGATTATTGCAAAACAGTTCTAATAACTATTATTCGCCGCCGACAGCCATAAAGGTAACCAACAGGTCGATCTCATAAGCGAACTCAACTTCCCGGCGCAAAGGATGAAAACGTACCGGTGTCAGCCTGATTTCGAGCAAGCGGCGCTGGCGCAGCTTGACAATTTTAACGCTCAATATCCGCCCGGCAGGAAAATAGGCGTTGTTTTGATAGATCTGCCGATTGATAGGAAATGCCGGCTCAGCGGTTTCAGGCGGCGCCGGCCGAGATGGTAAAACGGAGATATTCTCGATCATACAGGTTTTCATTTCGCCGAGATTTACGGCGTAATCATGGTTTGGGGGAAACTCTAAAAAAATGGTTCTAACCGGCAACGTAGGGTTGCCGGGATCGGCCGTAAAACCACAATCCGGCACCTCAAGTCGACTGTATTCACTCTGGTTGTAAAGGACGGGAATTTTACGACAAGCAAATATCCTGTAATTAATCAAAGTTGTTTGGCTACCCGGAGTGCTACTGGTGCTCATTCTCAACTCCGGCATCCGGCGGCTCTTGTCGTCGGCATTGTCGGTAAAATTGATCCAGAGATCACCGTTTTTTTTGACTCCACTCGCACCCGCCGGAAGGGATTGAACAAAAAGGATCACCAACAAAGCCACAAAAAAAATTCTGCTTGATCTTAGCATGAGCTTCTCCCAGGTTACAATTTTATCTAACATAAATTCAAGTATCCTTTAGATGTGAGCAAAAGTCAACCCGCAAAACCCTTTTTAAAAAGTTATTATGACCCCCCCTCCACCCTAACCCGGTAAAACCGGGAACCAATGAACGTCGAACATAAAACAGACAATTTAAAACAGTGACAAGGCAGGTTGTTTTATGTGATAATGATGATGATGGTATCATACCACTTTTTTCAAGTACTGCCCGGTTAGCAACTTGCTATGCAAAAAATCTAGGGATATCGGGTTATTTTCTGAAACGTCTCGCAAAATTTTGTTATTTTTCCCAGCGAACACCCTAAAGGGTATAAATTTCACCAAAAAATTGCGACTGTTTGAGTGAGGTACGAGTGAGTTTCGCAATTTTGGCGTAATGAGCGCTGGAAAAATAAAAATTTTGCGTAAGAAGTGGAAGAAAATGACCCGATATCCCGGGTTGCAATGAGCAAACCGGACACTGCTGACTTTTTTCATGATACCTTTTACCATTCTTATAGATAAAAATGGTTGGGAGAGAGAAGATGGTTTTTTATAAACGAGTTCTCATCAGCTTGATATTCTCCGGGGTTCTCCTGGCAACAGCCTGGGCTGGAGCCGCCGATGACTTCATTATCCGGCCCGGTGTCGACCAAAAGTTAACCCCTTCTACCAGCACCAAAGAAACTACCAACAATAATAATGGTGCGGCGAGCAGCCGCCGTTGGATCATGGCGGTCGGTATCTGTAAGTTTGCCGACACCAGAATTTCCCCACTAACCTACTGCGTTGCAGATGCCCGCAGTATTTCCGGCTATTTCAAAACTGACGGGGTTCCCGACAATCAGATCATCCTTTTAGCTGATGAAAGTGCCAAAAAAGACTCGGTTTTGAGCTCGTTAAAACGTATTTCCGAAGGTATCGCTCCTGATGACAGTCTCTTCTTTTTCTACTCCAGCCACGGCGCCGGTGACAGTCTCGGCAAAACCTATTTCATCACATTTGATACCGTTATCGATGATCTCGCCACGACCGCCCTGCCTATGCAAGAGCTGAAAAACGCAGTAAAAGAGATTAAGTGCCGAAATATCGTGATGATGATCGACACCTGCCATAGCGGCGGAGCCAAATCCTTGGGCCGACAAGATGAAAAAGCCTTCGACAAACTCGTGCGGACAGCTGATCGCGGAACCCGGATAGCTATTCTGACCTCTTCCAG
>JAYEGS010000351.1:0-1619 GCA_034659215.1 Pseudomonadota bacterium
CGTCTGGCGGCAGCTGACAAGGTGTTATACCATGCCGCCGCCGTAGTCTCTTCTAATTTTTTTATAGCTTTAGAGGAGATGGCGATAACCATGATGACCGGGATCGGGGTCGATGCCGATACCGCCCGCCGCATGCTCCTACCTTTGATTCGCGGTAGTTTTGAAAATCTTGAACGGGTCTCTCCGGTCGAGGCTCTGACCGGGCCGATTGCCAGAGGCGATGACCAAACAGTTGCCGCTCATTTGACCGCCTTGCAGGAAAAGTTTCCCGACTACCTTAAGGCCTATCGCTTGCTGGCCGGATTGAATGTCGATTTGGCTAAACAGAAAGGTGTGGTCAGTGATGCCGATTTTCCATCTTTGAACCTTGAAGATAGCTAATGACCAACTACTCTTTTCCCCCTGAATTTGTCAGTGATCTGCGCTCGCGTATCGATATCGTCGAACTGGTCGGTGACTATGTGGCTTTGACCAAAGCCGGCGTCAACTATAAGGGGTTATGCCCTTTTCATGGTGAAAAGACGCCATCCTTTACCGTGCATCAGGGGAAAGCTATCTTTCACTGTTTTGGTTGTGGTGTGGGTGGCGATGCGATCAGTTTTTTAAAGCGGATTGAAAATCTCTCCTATCCGGAAACCCTGGTTCGTCTGGCGACTCGGGCGGGCATCGATATCTCTCCCTACGAACGGCGCCGGGGCAGTGTCGAGGCCCAAGCCAAAGCTCGCTCGGAACGCGAAAATCTGGAACGGGCCGTGGCCTGTGCGCAGAACTTTTTTGTATCCAGGCTCCAAGCTAACCTAAATGGGGGAGTTGGTCTTTATCTCAAAAAGCGGGGTATTGATCCGGCTCAGGCAAAAGCCTTTGGTTTAGGTTTTGCCCCGGATTCATGGTCTTCATTAAAAGATGAAATGGGGCGTCAGAGAATCGATGAAAGGGTCGCTGTCGCCGCCGGGCTGCTGGTGCAGAAAGAGGGCAGTAACCGGCGTTATGACCGTTTTCGTGATCGTCTGATCTTCCCGATTCGTGATGTTGCCGGTACTGTGATCGGTTTTGGCGGTCGTTCTCTGGGTGATGGGGAGCCCAAATATCTTAATAGTCCGGAGTCGCCGATTTTCAATAAGCGGCGTCTGCTTTATGATCTTCATCATGCCCGGCCGGCGATTGCCAAGACCGGGTCGGCTTTTTTGGTTGAAGGTTATATGGATGCCTTGGCCCTCTATTTAAGAGGGGTTGATAATGTCATCGCTACTTTAGGGACGGCACTCTCTGAAGAAAATGTTGTTGCAGTAAAACGTTATACTAAAAAAGTAGCGATTTTTTTTGACAATGATCGGGCCGGACGGGCCGCCGCTTTTCGCTCCCTGCCGCTCTTTATGGCGGTCGGAATTATGCCTGATATCGTGCTTTTGCCGGATGGTGTTAAAGATCCGGATCAACTGGCTTCGGGACTTGATGATCAGGGCTTGCAGCTGGCCCTGGCTCGCCAAACCTCACTGTTTGATTATTTCCTTCGTGAAAAAGGGGCCGGGCTCGATGGCTATAACGATCGCCTGCAGTTTTTGCGTGAAGTTTTAGAGATGATCTTACGTTTGCCTGATGATCCTTTGCGGGGAATGGCT
>JAYEGS010000352.1:0-1618 GCA_034659215.1 Pseudomonadota bacterium
TCCTCAGATAAACCTTTGCGCATAGCCCGGCGCAAACGTTCCGACCCCGCCTCCGGGGCGATCGTAATCGATTTAACCCCGCCGTCCTGCAATAGCTCAAGCAGACGATCATCAATCGTATCAATCCTTAAAGAGGAGAAACTGAATAAAAATCCCTCCTCAACCAGCCACGAACAGAGGCTGATGAGATCAGGATAGTCGCCCAAAGCTGAACCCACGAGACCGACTTTTTTTAAACCGAGTTCGGCTCCATCCCGAATTGCTTGTTTTACACAATCTAAGGATCGATTACGAAAAGGACGGTAAACAAAACCGGCCGCGCAAAACCGGCATCCACGAGGACATCCGCGATTTACTTCAACCAGGAGCGTGTCGGCAAAGACCTGGGTTCCGGCCCCGGCAATAAAGGTACGCGGGACAAAATCATTAATTTCGGCCCGAGGCAGCGTTATATTTTGTCTGACCGAAAACTCGGCCAAGAGAAAACCGGGCACTTGAGCCAATTTTTCGAGCAGATTTTGACGATTTTGATCCTGATTTTCAATTAAAGCATCAATCAAGATGGGGATCTGCGACTCCCCTTCACCGAGTAAAAAACCATCGACTAAGGGGAAAAGAGGCAATGGATTAATGAAAGTGGTAACCCCGCCAACCAGAACCAGAGGTTGATCTTTTGTCCGATCTTTAGCCAGCGGAGCCAATCCTGCCTGCTCCAACAAGGTTACCAGATTGAGATAATCACGCTCAAACGAAATAGAGAAGATAATCACGCCGGTTTCCGCTACCGGGCGGCGGCTCTCTTGGGTCAGGAGCACGGGCGACGCCTCGGATTGCAACCCGGCCGTCAACTTATCGGGTAGATAAAAACGCTCGGCAACCACCCGAGGATCCCGGTTTAAGAGATAATAGATGGCCTGAAAACCAAGGTTGCTCAGGGCCAGGGCATAGCTGTTGGGATAACCCAACGCAATCGGAAAACGCCCGCCCCAATTTTTGTGGACGGCCCCTTTTTCCAAGCTTAAACCGCTATCTTCTTTACGCGCCATTATTTCTTGCCATCATACTTCATCTTCACCATCCGGTGCTTCAGTAAGCAGCGGAGCGACTTTGTCCCACAACGCCTCACGCCCCGATTTGTGCAGGGCGGAAACCGGAAAAAGTTCGCCATGAACCTCTTCTTGGAGTTGTTCACGCCAGAGACGTAGTTTTTTCGACCGGGCCTGGGGTTTGAGTTTATCAATTTTGGTCAAAACCGGGAAAAACGGCAGGCCGTACTCATTAAGCCAGGACATCAGCCGAACCTCCTCTTTTTCCGGTTTCCGGCGAAGATCCATGAGCAGCAAAAGTGCTTTAATATCCTCATGACCCTCAAGATAGTCATGCACCATCGGCCCCCAATCGCCTTTGGTTTTACGACCCACCGCCGCATAACCATAACCCGGCAAATCTACCAGATAGAAGGCATTGTTAACCAGAAAAAAGTTCAGAAGCCGGGTATGACCGGGTTTTCCGCTGGTGCGAGCCAGAGAACGACGGTTGAGAAGATAGTTGATCAGGGTTGATTTCCCCACATTTGAACGGCCCGCAATCGCCAGATGGGGCCGCCCGTCAAACGGAG
>JAYEGS010000353.1:0-8576 GCA_034659215.1 Pseudomonadota bacterium
ACAGCTAGTATCGGAAAAGGTGCCGGTAAAACTGCCGACCGGAATCCAACTGTTCATATATTCCTCTAGCAGGATGCCATCAACTATTTCACCACCAACATTGATGGTTCCCGTCATACGGTAACCATCAGCATCAACTTCGACCACCTCATCAGCAACCCCACTGATCTGACTGTCAACAATCGTCATGTGAACTGCGGCCAAAGGAGGGCACTCGCCTCCGGGAACCGAGCTGCCGCCACTGCCATGCCACTCACCATCAAAGGGATCGGCATCGGGCTGCAGTGAAGTATCGTAGATAAAATCGGCACAGGCCAGGTTACTAATCGGCTCACTGCCGCCGGCGTTAGTTACCACGGCGCAAAAGGAACAAGCCCCGGCGGCGGCGATCGGCGGCGAATGAGCCGGCAAACAGACATCAAGAATCTTGGTTAATGCAGAATACTGGCCTGCGGCCAGGTTCACACGAGTCAACGGCGTCATCGTAGAGGTATAATCGGGAGCGAAGAAATAGTTGCCTTCATGATCAAAAAAGGCGACATAAATATCAACTTGTCGTTCTCCGCCACCATTATCGAGACCGGCCCGAAGCTGGAGACGGTCGCCGGGCTGGTAGATATTTTTATCGAGCTCAAGATCGATTGTCAACTTACCATCGCCTGCCCCCTGACTCTGCAAAACACCTCTAAGGTGCAGGCCGATAACCGCATCAAACTCAAAACCCTCATACTCTTCATTGTGCGCAAGCTCAACGTCAAGACTCAAAACACCATCACTATAATCAGCCGGCAGAGGGATTCCGGAAAGCGGTATATCCCAACTCTCGGAACCAAAACTCAAAGTCAACACCAAGTTATCAGGATAGAAGGCAGCTTTATCTTTCTTCCAAAGAAAGATCCCATCAAGAGGGTCGGCATTCAATGTTACAGTTACCGTAAAATCCAGACTTACCCCAATTTTTGATATTCCCGCTTCGGTCGAAGCTGAAATATCACGCATCCGCCCGCGACAGATTCCGGTCAAAATCGATATTGTATCGATATCGATAAACCCGGTTACCGGAGCCGGATTGGGGTCGAGACCCAAATCATGAGTACCAAGGCGCCCGAGATCAAAACTTATCGCCAGCTCCATGGTACTCCCGCTAAAATCAAACACCGCCGGAGCCTTAAACGGCTGGGCGGCCTGAGCCGGAACAAAACCAGCAAACCCCACAACCAACAAAGCCAGAAAGCAAAAAATCATCCTCTTCATAATCATCTCCTCCTTTTTTCAATTTCTAACAAACAGAACATATTGCGTGGTATCTCACTCAATCTATAATAACAATGTAAACGATAATTGTAACAAAGATATCAAAGAAATGTTGCAATGTTGTGACAAATTAAAATCAACTACGATCACCGTCCCTAGGCTTCTGCCAGAGAGTAACCAACACTGTAGATAGTACGAATTCGATCCCGACCATCAGGCAGGGCTCCGAGCTTGCGCCGCAAACGGCTGACGACCGAGTCTACCACGCGATCAATAATATAGGCCCCGTCCCAGACCAGTTCAATAATTTGCTCACGGGTATAAACCTGACCGGGACGACGAAGCAAGGTTACCAAAAGACGGTATTCGGTTCGCGTCAATGATATAATTGAACCATCAACCATCACCTGACGTCGATTTTCATCCACCTCAATTCCCCCATAGGTGATTGCGGCGTCCCCATCAAAAGAACGGATTCCGTCCCCGGCACTCCAGTCCTGGCGGCGCAAAACCGCCGAAATTCGAGCCACAATCTCTCGGGGACTAAATGGTTTAACGATATAATCATCGGCCCCCATCTCTAACCCGACGACCCGGTCAATTTCATCCCGACGCGCCGTCAGAATCAACAAAGGAATCGTGCTTTCACGCCGAATTTCACGACATAATTCTATGCCGTTACCGTCCGGCAGATTAAGATCGAGCAAGACCGCAGCCAGATTTTCGACCGCCAGAGTTTTACGCGCTTGAGCCAAAGTCAGGCAGTGCACCAGAGAAAAACCGGCATTGACCAGCGGCACCTCAAGCGTCCGCGCAATCTCTATCTCATCTTCAACCAGTAAAATTTTAACCACCACAGCTTGACCTCACTCTTTTGATGTAGAAGCTTCCGGCAACCAGATTTCAAAACGAACTCCGCCTTCGGCTCCCGAGCCGACCCGACAATAACCACGATGGGCTTCAGCCAACATTTTGACAACCGTCAACCCCAGCCCCCAACCTTTGACTTTGACCCGTTCACCCCGCCGGCCACTCGTAAAAATTGTCTCTTCAACCCCGGCCTCAAGTCCGTCGCCATCGTCTTGGACAATTACCCAAGTCCCGCCATCAGCTCTTTCAGCCAGAAGTTCAATACAATTTAAGTTACCGGCATGCGTCAGCGCATTGCGAATAAGATTGACCAGGATCTGGCGCAGCCGCAAAGGGTCAGTCCAAACCTTTAGACCCTGGTCATCAGCAACCAGAACAACACCTTTAGCGGTAGTCGGGTAGTAGAAAGTATCAATCAGAACATCGTAAAGTTCGGACAACTCCACCCACTCCGGATCAATCTTTAAAGTTGTCAACCGGGCACTGGCCTGAGTCAGAAGATCATCCACCAGAGCCTGCATATAGAGAGATTGCGCCAAAATTTCGCTCAAACGTTGCTGCTCTTCATTTGCGACCGGATAATGACCGTGTTCAACCAAATTTTCAGCGTGACCGCGCATGATCGTCATGGGCGTATAAAGGTCATGAGCCAAACCGGCGAGCCAGGCCCGTTCGGCCGCAGCCCGCTGCTCTTTTTCGGCAGCCAGAGCGACAATTGTATCCGCCATCCGATTGAATTCAAAATGAACCAACAAAAATCCGTCACCGGCAGCTTTTTCATCCAGAGGCAGACGCAGATCCCGACGGCCTTGACCATATTTCCGCAAAGCATTTTCCAACCCCCGCAGCCGCGACCAGATAGGAGCAAAAATAAGCCATAAACACCCCGTGACCGCCGCCGCCACGCCCAAAAGAACCAAAATCAGACCGCTGCCGAAAACTTTAAGATAGAGCCCGCCAAAACTTCGCCAATCTTCGACAACAACCAAAAACTGGTCACCACCAAGACGAGTGACTCCCAACAAACGCAAACTCGGGCCATAACCCGAAATTCGCACCACACTTTTCTGTCCATCTCCCAAACCGGCAACCGCTTCGCTCATCAACAACTTTGGTGCTTTGATAGATTTGTCCTGAAACGAGAGACTTTCGGGAGAACCCACAAGATAAGACAACTTCCTCTCTCCGGTCGAAGCGGATAAAATTTCCTCCATCCGCACCACCGAGCCCTCGGCATGATCTAGATTTATAGCCAGATTTTCAATGAGAAGAGAGACTGTATCCGCATAGATGGGGAAAATCAGAAGGCGAGCCCCGCCAATCACGGTTATCGCGGTCAACACAACTATAGAAAGGGTAATTGGTGCAATAACCTTAAGCAGGCGGCGCCGTAGAGTTGTTGCAGCTCCGTCATTTTTTGACATGATGCAACCTTTTACTAGAAAGGAGGTTTAATCTGCTGAATCTATATACCAGTCCGGCGGCGGAGCCCCAATAATCTGGCCATCGGCAAGCGTCATCTGCGAACAATGCAAATGAAAACCGGTTTCGGATATGACGGCACCGAACTCTTTTTCCTTCTCCGCTAAATTAGAGCTGCCGCCATAAAGAGTATCACCAAAGATAGGGTGGCCGGCATCAGCCAAGTGAACCCGCAACTGATGCATGACCCCGCTATACATCACAAGACGAACCTGAGTCAAATTTTGCTGTTTTCTGAATTGAAGCGGAAAAACCTCTGTTCGGGCCGGATATAAACCACGGCAGGGTTCGGCCGGCGGGCTTACCACCATCCGCCGCCGGTCACTGCGGTCATGGGTTAAATCCTTCTCGATAACGGTTTCGGTCAAAAACCGGCCCTCGACTTCGGCAATGTACTCTTTACGTATAAGATGCTGTTCAAACTGTTGCCGGAGATCACGCCAAACATCATTACTCCGTGCCACAAGCACAACCCCGGAGGTTGCGTAATCAAGGCGATTGAGCAGACCGGGCTGCAGAGGGCCAAAGCCGCCGACCCCGGCAAGCTCCGGGAAAGCAGCAATCAGACGATTTGTCAAAGTCCCGGTTTCAGAGGATGACAAAGGGTGGGTATGACAATTGGCCGGTTTATTTAAGGCGAGAAGGTTTTCGTCCTCATATAATATCTCCAACGCAAGCTCTGTTTCCGGCTGCAGCGTTGCAGTCGCCAACCGAGCGGGCAGATCCTCCGCAAAAGAGACCGTTTGCCCCGCCCTTAGAGAAGCCCCTTTCGCGGCCCGACAACCATCCACCAGAATCTCACCATCTTTCAGCGCTCGACGCCAACGATTAGTTGACACAGTGGGGTATTGCTGATGCAAAAACCGGTCAAGACGAGCAACCGTTTCACCTACGGTCAAAATGGTCATAGTAGCCATTACTCAAATTAAAATCCCGTCATTTTGAATTTCATAGTGACTTCTCCAGTCTCTTGATTAACGGTCTGACCACAAAGCAAAACAGCCACTCACAAATCAATGTAAGTGGCTGTTTTTATTATTGGTCGGGACGAGAGGATTTGAACCTCCGACCCCCTGCTCCCAAGGCAGGTGCGCTGCCGGGCTGCGCTACGTCCCGAATCGGGATGGATCTGTTATCTGGGAGGACGGCTTTTAGCATAAGTCACGACAACTGGCAAGCGTTAAAACGGATAAATAACTACTCTTCGTCAAAATCATCTCCGCCGGCACCGGCAACTTCGAGTTTTTTTATCTGGTAGCGCAGGGTGCCGCGATCCATATTGAGGAGGCGGGCGGTTTTGGCCTTGTTGCCGCCGGCGACCTTCATCGCCTCTTCGATCAGGTAGCTGGAAAATGATTTAACGAGTTCATTGAAATCGACGCCTTGGCGAAAATCGTATTCGCGCGGCAGGGATAGATTGAACTGGTTTTTGTCGCGACTGGCGGAGAGAACTTCTAAGGGCAGATGCTCTTCCGTGACAATCTCGGTATCTTCAAGGATCATAATCCTCTCAACCATGTTTTTGAGCTCCCGGACGTTACCACGCCACTGGTATTTCTGGAGTAACTCAAGGGCTCCGGGGGATATTTCGCTGACATTTTTTTTGAGCTTGCGATTAAAGTGTTCAAAAAAGTATTTGAGCAACAACTCGATATCCTGACGCCGTTCGCGCAAAGGGGGTACGACAATATTGATAACTTTGAGACGATAGTAGAGATCTTCGCGGAATTTGCCCTCATCGATCAGTTTTTCCAGAGCCTGGTTGGTCGCCGAGACAAAACGGGCATCGATCTCGATATCATCAACACTGCCCAGGCGCCGGAACTTATTCTCTTCCAGAACCCTTAGGAGTTTGGCCTGCAGAGGGGCTTCCATATCCCCGATCTCATCAAGAAAGACAGTACCGCCATCACCTTTTTCCAAAAGCCCGAGTTTACGACTTTTGGCATCGGTAAAAGCGCCGCGTTCATAGCCGAAAAGTTCACTCTCCAAAAGATTTCCGGGGATCGAAGCACAATTGATACTAACAAAAGGTTTGTCCGCCCGTTCACTCATATAGTGAATCGCCTGGGCGACCAACTCCTTACCGGTACCACTCTCCCCTCGGACCAGAACCGAAACATCACGATTACGAGCAACCTTGCGCACCATCTCCAGAACCCGCGCCATCGCCGGATCGACTGAGATAATATCACTCATTTCGGACTGGGCTTTAACAATATCCCGAACTTCGCGCTTGAGCTTGCCGGTCTCTAAGGCAAGTTTGACGATAAGCAGGATCTCTTGGGATTTGAAAGGCTTGTTGATATAATCATAGGCGCCGTATTTCATCGCTTCAACCGCCGTATCAACCGAACCATAAGCGGTCATCATGATACACAACGGAGCGTAATCTGCCCGTTCATGAATATGGCGCAAGATATCAATTCCGCTGCCATCGGGCAGGCGCAGATCGACCAGAATGAGATCATAGATCTCTTTCGCGATCAGGAGCCGGGCATCGGCAACCCGACCGGCGACTTCGACGCGATAACCGGCCCCGCTCAAAAGGTGGGTCAAGGATTCACGGATCAGTTTTTCATCATCAATTATAAGTATTCGATTGGACATCTTCTTCTCTCTGGTAACGGGGCTGGGCTTCACCGGCCGGCAAGCCGACGGCAAAAGTTGAGCCCCGGCCGGGTTCGCTCTCGACATCGAGGCGTCCGCCATGCTCTTTTATGATACTGTGAACGATCGACAAACCAAGGCCGGTACCCCGGTTTTTGGTGGTAAAAAAAGGGTCATAGATTTTTTCAATTATATGGCGACTCATACCGGGACCATCATCAATAATCCGCAGCCAGAGCCAAGGGCGTTCACCCTTAATTTCACGTTCCGTAGCAAAGTCGCCGCCGCGAGCGATCCCGAGATCAAGGGCGATGGTAACGTTCCCTCCGCCTTCCTGAGCGGCGTCAAGTGCGTTGAGACCGAGATTGATGATTACCTGTTTCAGTTTCTCACGATCACCATAGACCGCAGGTAGAGAGCCCTTGCTGATTCGTAAGGAGGCCTTGACCTGTAAACGGCGAGACTGCTCCTGAAAATTCGGAAACCAACCGTCAAGAAAATCGACCACATTCACCCAGGTGCGATCCATAATCCCGGCCCGGGAGAACTCCAGCATTGAGGAGACGATATTTTCAAGCCGGTCAAGCTCCTCGACAACCCCGGTCACCAGTTTACCGGCATGCGGCCGATCCGTCAACTCATTACTGATGATATCAAGCGAAATATTCATACCGGTCAGCGGATTACGAATCTCATGAGCGATACCTGCCGCAAGCTGACCAATTGAAGCCAAACGGCGCATACGTTCGACTTCTTGATCGGTTTTATGTTTTTCCGTTTGATCCTGAACAAAGACCAGCAATCCCCGGTCAACATTGGGCGCTTTGCCCAGTGCGGTAACACTGACGAAAAAGATCTTTTCATTACTCCCGGCAACGCCGCAACTACCACAGGGATCGGCAATAGATTGGCACATCTCAAGCTGGGCTAAAGATTGCTGACGACCACCAACCTGCTCTAAAGCCAGGCGAAAAGCCGGGGAGTCGAGCAACGCAAAGATACTGCCCTGCCAATCGGGATCAAGAGATGCAAAAATTTTCTCGCTGGAGCGGTTATGAGAAGTGATCCGATTGGTTCCATCCAGGGTAATGATCGCATTCGGAGAGCTCCGCAGGATACTCCCGCGAAAATCCCGATCTTCAATCAGGGTACGATTAAAGATTAGACTCTCCATCGCTTTATCAGCCTGGGCCGCAAAGACTTTTAAAAGATCAATATTGAGATCGGCAGGTACTTCAACTTCACGATAGAGCAACAAAAGCAAACCCTGCTCTCTTTTGCCGACCAGCAGCGGCAGACTCAAGACGCCAACCTGCCGACTGCCGCCGCCGGTAGAGATTCTCATTGAGGAGCGAAAAATGGTCTGGTTGCTACCCAAAGACTCTCTTAACTGACCTTTTATGTCGAGGTTCCAAAGCTCTTCCGGCTGCGCCCCAAAAGCTGAAACCGGGACTAACTTATCACCCGGCCCCCGATTCAGCAAGAGCCATCCGGCTTGAGCTGAACCCAGTTCCGCGCCACGGGAAACGATGACTTGTTGCAACTCAACCAAATCAGCGGCTTCACTCATCTGCCGGGAAATTAGTTGAAGCTCGATAAGTTCATCAATCTGACGCTTATTGTGAGCATAGAAACGACGATTTTCAACCCCGAGACCGATCTGATTACAGAAAATTTCGAGGATCTCGATATCATCATCAGTAATCTCCGACCGGCTGAAACTGCGATCGGCCAACATCGTCCCGACAATACCATGCTCAGTAATCACCGGCATCAAAACGCAGTTGGTACGTTTCAGGGTTTCATTACGCCGTTTGTCCAGCGATGTAAAAAGAGATTCGTCCAAGCCCTCTCTGATACGAATGATTTCGCCCGTACGTACAACTCGGGTTTCAACACAAGAATCTCTCTTGGTGTCATACTTCAACCCTTTGACACTAACCTGACAACCGACATTAATAACCCCCTCAAGCACACTCGTCCCTTCACGTAAAAGATAGAGTGCCACCCGATCATAGCAAAGGGCTTCGGTCACAGACTCAATAATCGTCCGGGCCAGCTCTTCGCGACTCATCCCGGTCATAGTCAGGCGACTGATCTGGTGCAGAGCGGTTAAAACCTGTTTAGTGTTTTGATAAAGCATTTAATTCAGTTCAAGGTTCAAGGTTTAAGGTTCAAGGTTTGCTGAACTCGTAAAAAGTCACGGGATGGCGGTGGAATATACCTTTTGCGGGTAAAAGACAAGTTTGTTTATGAATTGAACAAAAAAAGGGGCGTAGAACGCCCCTTTTTTTGTCATCACTAACCCGAAAAAATTATTTTCCGGCTACGGCTTCGCGGCCTAAGTGAAAGGCTTTGAG
>JAYEGS010000354.1:0-8467 GCA_034659215.1 Pseudomonadota bacterium
GAGCTATTATTAAATCAACGGCCATAGCGACTGCGAACTTGACGCTTAACTTCATCCCATGAAAGACACGATGCCGAGTTCTTCACTAAATTGGATTTTCGTCTTGCCAACTCATTTTTTTGCCACTCATGCACAGGGACTGCAGACGGGGTAGCCGCTAAATCATCCCACAGATCTTCAACTAATTGAAGTTTTTCAGGTGGGCTCAAGTCGAAAATGGATGTAGGATTTAAATTCATTTTCACCTCCCAGTAAAAAACTGACTATTTGACGTTGTCTATACCCATACCAATTTAACTTGGTAATGGCAACTTCAATCTTCAGGCCAAACAGCAAACCCAACCTTCATCGTAATATATCTTAAAGCATAAACTGTGACTCAACGCAATACCCATTTTTGCGATATGGCAATAAAAGCCCGGCATTGTCAGTGCCGGGCTTTGCTGTGATTTTTGAATGATCTGTTTTGTCACTCGTCCTCCACGAGTGGGGCAGTTTTCAACCCAGCTAAAATCTGATCTATCCCAGTTACGTTGAGATCGACATCTTTCTTATCGTTCCAACGTTCCCGGTTCCGATTCTTTAAGAAGAAAATAAGAGCCGTCACATCAGGGGCAACTGATTTAGTCACGACTTTTGTCACCTGGAGCGTCTTCCCGTTTTCATCCTTGACGAGCTCTTTTGTTACCTCATCGTACTGATAGCCTTCAAGCCGTTTTTTCAAGCAATTTTCGGCGGTTGCAACATTGAAATCATCTTTGCCTCTTTTTATGGCCCTTATAAAGTCTGGGTAAGTCCTTTGCCATAATTCAATAGCTGCGATTGATACACTAAAAAGCTTTGCCAGCTTAATGCTGGTAAATCCGCCCTCTCTGCAAGCAACTTCAGCTTGAACCGGGAAAGTATCTCTATACTTGGTGGGACGTCCTATTTTCGCCATAACAACACCTCTTCCTTATTGATTGTCACATTTTAAAACGTTACAAGCCTTTTAAAATTGTAAGCCGTTTCCTGGATCCATGCCGGAGCACACCAACCGCGCTATCACAAAAATCAAGTACCAGTGGCCGCTTACCTTTACCCGGTCTCAAAATCCGGCCAGATGTTTGAATGATACGGCCTTTGAATGATACCGGTGTTGCCAGTAGCAGAACACAAAGCCCGGAGGCGTCGAAGCCCTCAGAAATTAGGCTCAATGTGGAGATGAGAAACTGAACTTTCCCACTCTGCACATCAGCCACAATCTGCAATCGTTCTGCCTTCGGTGTTCCGCCCGTCAATGTGGCCGCATCATGTGCTTTTCCTGATAAGAGGGCCGCTAATACCCTACAATGTTCGACTCTGTCGGAAACGATAAGCACGGTTCCCCGGTTGCCGTGCTTTATCGCCTCATCGACAATCTGAGCGTTGCGGGCTTCATCGTTAACCAGGGCGGTGACCATTTTTGAATAATCGTCCTGGTAATCATAATTGAATTCTGTCCCGATCTGCTGAACCTCCGGCACCAAAACCGCCCCTATTTCGTTAAGGTGGCGTTTGTCTACTTCATGGCATTTCGGGCCTAAAAAATAGTGAATTACTTTATCCAGATTATCCCGCCGCTCAATCGTGGCCGTGCAACCCAACTGATACCAACAATCAAATGCGCTGACTACTTCGGTGAATGTCCGGGCCGCCGCATGATGGCATTCATCAATGATGAGTTGCCCGAAGTGTTGCGGCAATTCGTCAAGATGCTTAACCGCGGAATTGACGATTGCGACCGTCACCGGCTGAATGTCATAATGTCCGGCACCGATTAACCCGGCCTCAACGCCTAAGAACTCCTGAATCCGGGCATGCCATTGGTGCAGTAGCTCGACCGTTCCAACAACAACCAGTGTCCTCTGTTTTCTGGAAGCAATCACCTTGCAAATGATAACCGTTTTGCCGCTTCCCGTAGCGGCAACCGGAGTTTTTACAACTTCAGACTTTCGATAACCTTACCATATGAGTCTAAATAGATGCATCCAAACTTGGATGCATCTTCCCCCATGCAGATCGCAACGTGTACCGCGTTAGTTAAAATGTTTATGCCTGTTTACGGCATGTTTACGGCATGTTTACGGCATGTTTACGGCATGTTTACAGATGCAGTCAAAAGGTATAGGCAATCGTACATAGAAACGCCATTTCGTGTATGTTCGTGTATAGGGTGCGGAAACATATATTTATGTAAAATAATAATATAGTATTATAGTAAGATAAAAAAAGTTATGGAAAGTGTTATCGTAGCCTATATAAGATCATACACGAACTACCACGAAGAACCAGCAAAAACATAAGTACATCTATCAACCCTTTGAAAATTTATAGGTTTTCAACTCGTTACGTGTAGAACTCCATTTTTTCAATCTCTGGATCTTCAACCCGTCAATTATAACTTCATCATCATCCCTGAACGCTTTCCCGATGTGTACGCCAGTCGCAATATTTGCTTTTTGCATGGTGTCGGTATTTAGTTGCTCATCCACCTGCAGACCGGGGATTAGGACGGAGCCCTCTATCTCTTTAACGATTGCTGTGGTCGACAAATCGCCAAGTATTTTCTTTCTGACAATATGCAGTGCAACTTCACGTAGCCATGAAAGAGCGGGGTTGCTCATTCGTTCGATTGCGCCCTGGTTGCCCTCAAGAATTGGCGGCATGAACATTATATTTTTTATGATACAATCCAAACATCGCGCCCATTCAGTATATGACGGTAGACTTATTTTGCTGGTGTCAGCGCCGCATGAGTACCAATATTTTATGATTGAGAATACAGCGCCTAAATACTTGGGCTGGTTTTGCTCCACGTGTTTGACAATATCGATATGTTTGAAGGGGAAATTGTCCGGTTGCTTTTTCAAGCGGATCGCCATAGTTCGCCGGGCAAGATCAGGCGTCATTTCAAGGCCGTTTGATGTTATAACATTAATAAAGCGGCTTACATCTAGAAAAACGTTTCCCTGATACGGCTGCCGCACCTGGGTAACGGGTTCAGTCATCGCTGATTCAAACACTTGTGACTTTAAAGCGCCCCTGAAATTATCGATAAGGATAAAACCTTTCCCCGAGAGATATGCCGCACCCAAACTTTCATCGAAAGAGCCAACGCCGCCTTTTCGCATTGTTATGGTTGCGTAATCAGCCTTATAAATCGCGCTGGCCAGCCGCGCCGCTGTGCCCTTCCCACAGCCGGGGATATCTCCTTCAATTATGAATAACGGGACGCGAGCATCCAAAATGCCGCCGTGTATTAAAGCCGGTGATAACATAAGTGCCAACATCCTTGATTTGTCGGCCTCGCTCGACGTTTTAAAGTCATCCAGTAACCCTAAGATTAGATTTACACCTTCGGCGTGGCTCATTTCAACCGGGGGGGCACCTTGCGCGTAGACTTTGCTACCAGCATGATAGCCGGTGACAGCCTCAAGATTGCCATCGGCATTTTTAACCAGCACCGGGCAATCTGAGATGTTCTTGATCTCCGGAATGTTTTTCAGTAATTGCCGGTTAGCCAATAATTGCCGGGCCGTGGCTTCGCTCATGATCGCCGGGACTTCGCCACCTTTAGCGTTTATTTTTTTGAGGATTGCCACCTCTTCCGCAATTCCACAAAACGCCGCCGGTTTTATCTGCTGTAACCTCATGCCGCCACCTCGTGAAGTACGCCATTACGAATGTAAAAACGGCCAGTTTTTGCAAGCAACCTGCCAATAGTATTTGCGCAATTGTTTAGCGTCATGCCGACACCTGGTAGCATTAACTGCGGCTTCTCTGGCTGTTCTAATGTTTGGCCGCAGTTTCTTGCCAGCCCAAGCCGGTAAACCTGTGAGCCATGAGCAAAGGAATGGATGGTCGGACGCCCATCATTAGCGTAAAATATTGCTTTACACCTACCGCCACCATATCCAGGTTCAAGCGGGTCAGCCAGCGTTTCAAGGTTGTATCTTGCCCGGTTGTCCAGCACATCAGCGACTGAGACAATTCCAAGATCATCAAAATGCAAAACATCACCTGCTACAAGGTTCCCGGCTGTTCTTTGCCGTATAATGGATACTGCATCAGGTTTTTGTATTGATGTAGCTTTTACAAGTTTCTCAGCTTCAACGTCGATGTACTTTGATTTTGCCTTGTCAGCTTTTGGTTCGGCCTTCGCTTTGAGGCCGCCGATAATGGCGTCAAGCCGTCGCTCTTCTGCTTGCGTCAAATCCTCAACATCAGCCGCCACTAATGGCGCACCGTCAAAGTATTTCGCTCCCGGCGCTCGTCGCTCAAGGCCGTCACCCAGAACCGGGGCCGCTGCAAAATCAAGCCGTTCGGCCTGCCAGACGCAATCATCAACTAAACTTCGCACCAGCATTGCGCCGTTCTTGGTTATCTGAATTGAGCCATGTCCTGCGAGTATCAACCGCTGATGCAGAATCTTGCCGATCTTTGGAATTGCTGAGCCGTCATTAACCAGCAGATAAACCCGCCCAGAGCCTGTACTTGTCAAGAGCTTACCACCGTTGTATATGTCGGATGAACACGAAGGCCGCTCAACCCGAGCAACACCTTTGAATTGCGGCATGACTTCTTGAATGATCTCTATGAATCTAGTTGTGCTGATGCCAGTATCGTTGTCCAGCATCATCACCGCTGGCTTACCCTTCGGAAAGTCAAAATGTTTTGCAGTGCGGCTGACTGCATTCGGGGTGTTTGCTTCCTTCGATTGCTTGACAATTTTGATTCTTTCGTCCTTGCAAATGCCCCATGATACCGCTTGATTTTGTTCGGTTAGATCAAGCCTGGCCGGTAGCTCATTAAATGGAACCTTGATGGTTTCGGCTGTGCCGCATGACAACCAACACTGCGAACCATCTTTGACAAGCTGACCGTCAACCAGGTTGATCTTTTTGGTCATTATGCCTGGCTGCGGTTTTGTGAATACTGTAAATCTAATATTACTCATTTTAATATCCTCCAATCTGGTAGGAGGGCAGGCAGGATTTAGAGCGGGGACAACTTGACAAAACGTAGCAAAGATGCTACATTCTTGTATCAACTCAAGCAGCAATCCCAACGCGAAACCTCGGCCTATCCTGCCGGGGTTTCGTTGTTTTAGATTGCCTGTAATCTTGAACAAAGCCATTCACAAAAATCGACTGTCCGAAAACCAACCCGCTTTCCGAGTCTTATTTTCTTCGGTCCTAAACCTTGGCTGCAAAGATTCTGCATGGACTTTTTCTTGATAAGTCCACCTGCTAAAATTTCCGCTTCATCGTAAGACAGCACGGGGCCGGGAGCTTTTTCGATAAAATCCTTGGGGTTTAAAAGGTGTGTGCATTTTGACATGACGGGTAATCCTCCAAAATAAATTGACTTAAGGTTCCCGGTTGCGACCCGGATAACGTCAACGTCTATGAAGGGTATATAGACAAAATTTTTGTAAAGTATAAGGGAGGAACTAGGGGCCTAGTTCCATTTTGTCGGATAAGGGGAGGTCAACAGTTTTAACGATTCCACTTGGCAGGCAGGAGGCCTTTGAGGTGTTTAAGTATTATATCTCTTATACATTCGCCTGATGAAGATCCATCTTCACGAGTCTTGACGATATTCTTAGCGGCTTTTCTTATGGCTCGTAACTCTAAAGTTAAGTGTTGCAACGCCGCATCTTCCGAGGACAAGTGATACTTAGAGGTGACAGCTTCCAGCGCATCTTGACGGCTACACCCTTTCTTTCGAACCAGCTCAACGTAATCTTTATACATTTGCCGAGCCTTAATCTCCCCCTGCCTCACTCCGGTAGAGAGACCAAGGCTTCGAGCAAGAGCACTGTTTCTTTCCTTGCCCTTGGTATTTTTATATGTTCGTTTACCGTGTTCAAGGTATGCTTCGGCCTCAAGCAATTTATATGATTCATTTCTAGCTTTAACCAAAGCAACCTTGTCCGCCATCAGTTCGTTCAGGGTGTCAGTATCACCGTTCTTTCTGGCCTTTATCATAGCCAATGTGTCTGAAACAGCAATAGCTTCTAATTTCAAACCCTTTCCAAGAGGGTCAAAAAAAATCATATGTTCTGCAAAGCAGTCAGGCACTGGCCAGCGATAGGCCGGGAGTAAATCTTTGATCTCTTCCAGTGCATCCCGCCAGTTTTTAAAGGCTTGCCCCGTCTGTTCGGCGTAAAGCTTGGCCGCCTTCTCGAAGTCTGCTGAAAATTCCGCCGCCGCACAACGGGCTTCTTTATATCTATGTGGATCGTTTATGGTATCTTTTGGTATGATCTTAACTTTTTGCTCATGATGTCGCCGGGGTTTCTTCTGTTCTTTTTCCTCTACTCTAGGCTTGGCCACTTTATATTTATCAATCACCATTCTGACCGCCTTGTATTCATCGGTCGTTCCTTTAATAGGCATCGTCTCAAGTCTCCTGTAACCAATTCCTGAATGAAGAACACCCGGCCAGCCGCCCAGGAAAGCGGTGTTCGCGCCGTCGCGCTAGGCCGGGGAAAGTGGGCTTTATGGGTGTTGACTGATAAACGTTTCCGCCGCTTGTGCGAGGAAGCCCGAACGGCTGTCAAAGCGGTGCTCTTTTACGTAGCGGTCAACTTTGGTCAGGAGTCGTTCAGGAATGGTAATGTTTAGCCTTCTGGTCTTTGTGTCCAATTTGCTTAGGTCGATCTCTACAAGGTGCCAGATGCCATCTTTATACTCTTCTGATTCAGCTAATAGAGTGTGGTCTTCTGTCGGCATAGGCAGTGCTTCATCGTCCAATAAAAGCCCTTCAAGGTGGCACTCTATGGCCTCTTTTGCCTGTCGTAGGGCCTCCGCGACGGTAGCACCGGCACTGAAACAACCGGGAAGATCGGGAACCGTGACTCCATAATCTGAATCGTTATCTTTATGGATGACTATAGGGTAGTGTGTGAGCATGATGGTTACTCCTTCCAGCCAGCTTGTTTGAAGATGCTGTTTAAGGTCTTGGCCGGGAAGTCCTTTTTCGGATGGGGGACGGTGATCTTCCCCGGCTTCTCAAAGTGCTTGAATTGGTGGTGTGAACCTTTAACGTGGTGAAGTGTCCAGCCCTCAGCTTCAAGCCTCTTTATTATTTCCCTGCTATTCATTATACATCCTGTACACACTAAAGTCAACTAGCTGTTGATTTCAATAACGTTGGCCTGTGTGCCGTCAACTGCTCTTTTTGTAAAGTATCACAGACAGTCATGGGTGATACTGTCGACACAATCTTAAGTTTAATCATTTTTTTCAGCCAGTAGCCTGACTGTCCATCGTTTTCGTCCCTCAGGTGCATCATGGTGTAGCAGTCCTACGAATAAATAACCCGAAGGCGGCCATGTTCTCTGGCTTTTGGTTTGCGCTTCACAACGATTTCAACGTCCTGGTCAAGGGCGATCATGAAAAGCATGAGTTTTTCAAGAGAGAAGCCTTTCAGCCGTCCATTCAGAATGGCTGAAACTTTTGGCTGGGTAATTCCTAAAAGTATAGCCGCCTGAACCTGCGAGAGACTTCGTTTGTTGATAATCTGAGCAATTTTTAATGCTAAATCAGATTTGGCTAAACGTTCTTCCGGGGCATCAAGGCCGATGTCGGCAAAAACATTTTCCGAGCTTTTTTCAAGCATGATGTCTTCCATATTTTATACTCCTTTTTCAGCTTCAGCACGTTTCAGGCGAGCCTTAATCACATCCATCTCTTTTTGAAGCGTTGTTGTTTAGCAAGTTACAAATTTATCCCGCCGCCTCTGTCTGTTTGGGGAATTGAATAACTGTTTTTTCAATTAAAGAGCTGGCATTTGCAGACGCCGTTTTAAGTCGTTCATCTGCTATCGTGGCGTAACGCTCTGTTGTCTTTGTGTCGCTATGCGTCATTAGCTTTTGCAGTGTATAAATGTCAACTGAGCCGTCTTTTATACTTACCAGAGCGCTTGCGTAGTGGTGCCGGAGTCCATGTAGGGGGCGGAATCCTTTAGGTAGCCCGGCGGCTTCTCGAATGCGGCGTGTGCCCCGGTTAAAATCCGATCTCTGACCACCTTTGTCGCCGGGGAAAACGTAAGGGCTCCCGGTTTTTGGAATACTCTTGAAAACCCTTTTTGCTCCCTCATTCAGCGGTATGTCGAATGCCTTGCCTTCTTTGTCCGATTTAGCATCTCGTAGGTGAATATTGTCACGGGTAAAGCTTATGTCAGCCCATTTAAGCCGTAGCAGAGCGCCACGCCTCATCCCTGTTGAAAGTGCAAGCAACATTGCTCTACCTGTGAAAGGGTCGCGTTCAAGGTCGGCATCTATCGCCGTCAACAACGCTTGAAGTTGTTCAGGTTCTAAAAATTCAGTTACTCGATTGTCAAACTTGGGTTTTTTAATTTTAAACATCAGGGGTTTGCATCGTGGCGGGTGCTGCTCTAAGCCGTGGTTTACTATTCGCTCGATTAGAACCAGGCAGTG
>JAYEGS010000355.1:0-1593 GCA_034659215.1 Pseudomonadota bacterium
GCTGATCAAAATTGAAGTTGAGAGAGCCAACCAGCAGTTTGCCCGAGTTGAGAATATCCGCCGCTTCAAACTCCTGACCAAAGAGCTCGACCACGACGATGACGAAATGACGGCGACAATGAAGATCCGAAGAGCTAACGTCTATAAAAAATTTGCCGCCGAGATCGATGCTGTCTACAGTTGATGGGCAAAGGATTTTCGTCTTTCCGGTTTTATCAGTTTCGGGGGGTGGCGTTGCAGGTGTTGGTTGATTTTTAAGGCGAGTTTTTTTACCTCTTTACGGGGTGTCTCCGGGCCGCAATAGGCGTATAAAAAGCGTAAGCGTTGGCTTCGGCTTAAAAAGGATAGAGCCAGGCGGCAGAGGCTGGAGAGATCATGGACAATGCCATATTCACGGCGCCAGGATGGTAGTCTGCGACCACGCGGGCTATCTATCCACCAGAGGCCGCTGATCTCTTTTTCCAAGGTTTGCCGAATCAGGATATTGCGCCATTTGGGGTCGAAATGAAAAAAACCGTTAGCATGCATAGTCTGAATATGTCGGCAAACCGTTGTCGATATAGCGTGGAAGGCTTTTTGCCGCTCTTGTTGAGGTAGGAACGTCCAATCATGGACAGCGTAATCCTCTAACGTGGTGGTCTCGGGAATTCCCCGAGTGACAATACAGGCCGCAAAAAGGGAGCCGCAACGTCGTATCTCGCCCAAAGCTACCGGTTCGGCAATCGGGATGTTGAGCTTTGTCATCTCGGAATAGCTGAAAACTTCGACGGCGGTCTCGCTCGGGCGCAGGTAGTATTTAAACGGCTTGCCAAAGAGCAGGTAACGTTTGAAATAGACGGTTTCACCATCGGCTAAGGTAACCTTGTAGGCGTTGGTGCGTTTGCTCCGAGTTACCTGCTCGCCGGGTTCAAGTCTGTCCCAGCGGCTAGCTTGAACCAGGCCGATCTCTTTAAGTTTTTCTTCCCATCCAGGAGCAAAATAGAGCCGATTGCCATGGAAATGGCAAGGCCGGCGTCTCTCACTCAGAGTCATTAATTTACTTTCCATTTATCACTTCACACTTCACAATTCAGACCGGTTACTGAGCTACCAGCGGGATGACATTCTGGATGATATTCCAGCCCCGTTTGCTGATTTGTTCGCCGGTGAGTTGTTCGACCTGGCCGCTGACCCATAACTCTTTGCCTTTGACATCTTTGATACGGGCTATACCGTTTTCAATAAGCTGAAGTTTAGAGGCGACATTTTTAGTCCAGAAGATATAGTCGACCGGTAGAGGCAAGACAACCACTCCCTCGCGGTTTTTCAAAATGGGGCGGCCGCTGATGGCACCGATATGGGCGACCGGCGCGATCAGGCGATGGTAGTCGGCCATCATCTGGGCGGTCACCTGGAAGAGCCGGGCGCTGGTCTCTTCGTCGGCCAGAGTGGCGGCGGCAATGAAAAAGCTGCGTCCCTTAACCTCTTTCAGGCTTTCGAGCTCACCGATAAGGATGGTTCGGGTCTCCGGGTCATAGTTGTAGTTGTCGAGAAAAACCTTAATCATTTCCGGGGCAACATTCATCTCAATCAACTTCTTTTTGTTGATTGCAC
>JAYEGS010000356.1:0-30692 GCA_034659215.1 Pseudomonadota bacterium
CGGCTTCGGGTGCCGGCAACAGTTTCAAAAGAATTTTAGTGATGACCGCCAAAGTTCCTTCCGAACCGACAAGCAGGGATGTAAGATCATAACCGGAGACCGATTTTATACACTTGTTGCCGCTTTTGATCACCTCGCCATTTATGAGAACCGCCTCGAGGCCCATGACATAGTCGGCGGTCACCCCGTATTTGACGGCCCGCGGGCCGCCGGCGTTTTCGGCGACGTTGCCGCCGATGGTTGAAAAAGCGAGACTGGCAGGGTCGGGCGGGTAGAAGAGGCCCAAACGGCTGACTTCCTCTTGCAGCTCTCCGGTGATCACGCCCGGTTCAACCGTGGCGATCATGTTCTCCTGGTCGATTTCGAGAATTCGTTTCATTCTGGTCAGAGAGAGGACGATACCATCGTCACTCGGGATGGCACCGCCCGACATGCCGCTGGCCGCACCGCGGGGAAAGATTTTCAGCTGCTTTTTTGCTGCCAGTTGCAGGGCGATTTCGACCTGCTGGCCGTTTTCGGGTAACAGCACCAGCATCGGGTCGGCACATTGCCGGGTTGCGTCATAGCCGTAACAGGCCCGTGACTCCTCGGCGGCAATAATCTGCTCGTTCTTAAAACCCGATTTTTTCAGATCTTCAATTAATTGATTGCGAACCGGGTTGATGGGTTCAGTCATTTATATTCTCCTGATCCGGCAAAGCCGGATTAACCGTCAGCGTTTGGCGGGGGCCGGTCAGTAAAACCTGACCGGGGCGACCGCCTTTTGGTTTGCGCAGGTGTTTTACCTGAATCATGGTTACTTCAACCTGTTTTTCATTTTTGCCCCGAGAGTTGACGGCTGCCAGAGTGGCGGCCTGGAGCTGCTCTTTTTCACTACTTATTGAGCCCGGAGCTCTCTTGAGAAGAATGTGAGCGCCGGGCCGGTTGAGGGTGTGAAACCAGAGATCTTCGGGGGCACTTAAATGCCGGTATATATTTTCGTTACCCAAGGCGTTGAGGCCGACATAGATGATGCCGCCATCAACTCCGGTTTTACGTTCTACGCCCCGGTGACGTGAGTTTTTTGGTTTTGACTCATTTTTTTTCCGCTTACGGCCCTTTTCCGGGGGCTGTTGTCGCCCCTTTCTTTCGGCCAGATCAGATGCCAGTTCAAGCAGATCCTGCTCTTCGTCGGTCACGGTGCGATCCGGGTTATTGGTTAACTCTTCGAATTGAAAGAGAAGTTCCTCGGTGTAATCTTCCTCACGACGGGTCTCAATCAGGCGTTTTTCGATCAATTTCAAGCCGCGTTTGGCTTTTTTGGCGTTTTTATAAAATTTTTCGAGGTTTGCCAAGGGACTTAAAGCCGGATTCAGGACAATCTCCACCTCTTCTAAAGCTTGCGACCAGTAGTTGGTCAATTTTATCGATTTAGCTCCCCTTTTTACTTGATGAAGCGCACCTTTCAGGAGATCTCCGAGGTGGCTGTCGTTTAAGTGACTCTCTTTTTCGTTACTCTCTTCATTAAGACGTTTTCTTCTTTTTTGCAAGCGCCGTCGATGTTGGCGCAAGACTTTTTCCAGACGTTTTATCTCCCGGCTGCCGTAGTGGTTCTGATAGCGAGGAAAAAACCAATCGTCGTAGCCTGTCTGTAACTCTTCACTTGCAAGGTCGGCTATCTCTTCTTGACCGATGATTTCGGCCAGGAGAAAAGAGGGTCGTTTTGCGGCTGCGATTACGGCTGTTTCCGGCTGTTGATATTTATTGCCGGGCTTAAGACGCTGATCTGTCAGTGACTCAAACATCCGGGCCCCGATCTGCATTTCGCTCCCCCGGCATAAGACAGCATTGCTGCGCTTGCCGGTAAGTTCAATGATCAGCTGCTTTTCTTCGGCTTCACGCCGGGCGGCCCTGATGATAACAATTCGATCATCATCTATCTTCTCAATTGTCGAAATTTTTGCGCCTTGGAGATGGTGGCGAAGGTAGGCGCAGAAACGTAAAGGGCGGGGCGGATTGAGATAACGCCGACTGGTTAAGTGAAAACCGGGCTCCATCGGAGCAACCGAAATCAGGAGCCGCAGTTCTCCACCATGACCACCTCCGCGCAGGCGCAAAAGCAGATGATAAGGCGTCATCTGGTGAACCTTGGTGATGAAGGTACCGGGCAGCCGTTCCGCCAGAGTTGTGGTCATTATCTCTAAACTCTGCTTATCCAATCCTGCAATCCTGACCCTCTATTTTTTCCCGACGTCATCGATTCTACTGAACTCGAAAAAAATACGGGATGGCTAAGTAAAAAATTCGATAGACAAGGCGTTGTGGTTTTCCAGGCGCGAGACTATACAACCAGTATGTCGAGTGTCTGGAAAATCACAACAACGTAGGATATCGGAACTTTTTACGACGCCATCAATTTTAAAGCAAATAGTGCCGCCCCATAAGCACCCATGAGTTGCGGGTGTTCAGGGAGAAATACTTGTTCTTTGGTCTCCTCCTCAATTACTTTACGAATTGCGGGATTTTTAACAACTCCACCGGAAAGTAATAATGGCGGAACTAACCCGACACTGCGAACCATGGCGACCACCCGTCTGATCAGTGAGCGGTGGAGTCCCATGAGGATTGGTTCGATTTCGACACCATGGGCAATCATAGAGATGATTTCCGATTCGGCGAATACTGTGCAAGTACTGGAAATAGCGACTTCTTCCGTCGCCGATAGGGCGACTGAGCCCATTTCGCTTATGGGAACCTGCATGCGTGCGGCACTATTTTCCAGGAAACGGCCGGTACCCGCCGCACATTTGTCATTCATGGCAAAATCGACGACTTGGCCTTTCGCCCCGATGACAATAACCTTGCTGTCCTGGCCGCCGATATCGACCAGTGTTCCACCGTGGCCTAATTGATGATAGACACCTTTAGCGTGGCAAGTGATTTCCGTAACATTTTTAACCGCTTGGTGTACCAGATTGCGGCCATAACCAGTCGCTATCAGAGGGATGCCGTCCAGGGAGTTGATCTCCTCTTTAAGTTTGTTAAGAAATGAATCTACCTGTTTTTCGACTCGCGGATCAACCGGTTCCAGATGGTGCCAAACTATTTCACCTGCGGCATCTATTCCCACCATTTTAACCGTGGTCGAGCCTACATCAATTCCCAGTGCCGCAATTTTCATTAAACAGGTCTCCAAAGTAAGTTTTAATCATCCAACATCTCGACAAAAGAAGCTAGGCGCGAGGCTACTTGTTCTTCTGAGTAAGCCCGGGGATCGTCGTGGTCGGCTTCCAATAGCAGTGCCGGAATCCCATATTCTTGAATGAGCAGATTGCGTTGATCAATCTGGCCGATAGAGTAGGGCTTGCAAGATCTATCCGAATGCAAGATGACGCCATCTAGTTGGAACTCTTCTACCATCCGCTTCATGGTATCGAGTTTGTATTTAGTACCCTGATTGAGAATTGGATGCATGTAGGTATTAGCCATCGATTCCAGTGGTTTTTCCTGATTCATTAAGGGTGCCAACTCGCCCCAGGCATTGGTGTAGGTTGAGGCCACCACACAAATGCCGTGCTCACCTAAGTTTTCGGCGAAGTAGCGCAGGCGGTACCAGATGGGCAGGTTGTCCCATAATAATCGCTTACGCTCGTTGCGCACGGCGCCAATGCCTTTATCGATATTCTCGTCCAGTTCTTTAAGTAATGCCGCGTAAAAGTCAACTGTCTCTTTTTTCCCACGCATCTCAACGATCGGGGCCATGTGGATAAACTGATCAAAGACCGAAATCGGAGCCGGATGGTGCCGGCCGCGGCCGATGATCTCCAGCCATAGTTCAGCCGCATCTTTGCTCAGATGAATTATCTCTTTTAAGCGGCGGTAATCAAGGGTTTTGCCAGCCACCTGCTCGGCTATGGGAATCGAACTCTCCAACTGTTTTTTTACATACTCCAGAGCGTGATCGGAG
The DNA here is from genome assembly GCA_034659215.1 of Pseudomonadota bacterium. Taxonomy (GTDB): domain Bacteria; phylum Desulfobacterota; class Anaeroferrophillalia; order Anaeroferrophillales; family Tharpellaceae; genus Tharpella. Next base: position 3,947 of record JAYEGS010000356.1, read on the forward strand.
GCTTTTGCGTAAACAAAAGGGGTGTCGATTAAAATCAGCGGCACCGCAAAATGTTTGGCTAACACCCGATACCAGTGGAGTACGGTCTGGCAAATATTGGTGCAGGCCAGCAGTAAATCAGGTTTGGGCAGGCGGCCGACCGGGGTTTTGCCGGAGAGCATGGAGCCTATATCGGTTCGTGCGTAAGAACATATATCAGTTGAATATCCGGCATTTTCAGCTTCGCCGGAAATCTCGACGACCGCCTTTCTAACGCCGCAAAGGGCACCGTGATTTTCCGGGTATAAGACGTAGAATCCCAGTGCCTGTAAGATCTCCACGGGGCCGCCGGAAGTCACCCAGGCCACAGGTCGATGGCCGTTGGCATAGCGTCCTTCGAGATAGTGGCGGGAGATGAGTTCCTTGGTTTTAGCCCCAATCCGCAACGGCGGAGCTAAAATATCGCTACGCCAGCGCGAAGAGACCTTGGGGTGACGTTCCGCCTGCCGGCGTTGCCAGTGTAAAAAGGGCTGCCCTACAACTTTTACATTCCAGTAATATTTTAACGAGTCGGTTATTCCCATAGTTGTAAACTTCTTTTAATTATCCAGCATCTCTAAAAATGCACTGATGCGGGTCGCTACCTGATGAGGAAGAGGGTTGTTGATGTCCACTTCGATGATAATCGAAGCCAGTCCATGTTCTTTGAGGGAATTTCTAATATTAGGTAGATCGAAGAGCTCCGGTTCGCAGAACTTAACCTCATAGAAGATAACCCCTTTGGCCCCGCTGTTTTGCGCCATCTCGACCAGATATTTAAGCCGTTCCTCAATCGGGTTGCCTCGGGTCGGGTCGGGAGGGGCTGAGATAATCCGTTCGGCCATGCGCCGGAAGGGCTCAGGGCTTACTCCCGGTTCGTAGAGTCGGCGGCCGCAAGCGGCCAGATCATCGGCAACCACTTGCCCGTTCATCTCATCTATTGTATTTAACAGTTCCATTGGTTCGGGAACTATTCCCGAAAGGATTATCGGAATGCCCGGCTGCGGTTTAGCGCCGGTTTGCAGAGCTTCCTCGGCCAAAGTCGAAAAATGTTCAGCTGGTAGATATTCCCGTGAACGCACCAATCGATAAAAATCCAGGTTACTCAAACCCATCTGTTGTCGGGTTTTGTATAACTTGGCTAAAAGCAAATCACTGGTCTCTTCCCGCTTAATCGCGGCCAGCAGATTTTCACTGCTTGGTTTTTTTTCGGTAAATTCAGAAAGACGATTATAGAGAGAGCGAAATTCGTCAGCCAGAAAAATTATATCCTCCTCGCGTTGTCCACGAGGCAGATAGAGGGGGATGATTGCTTGTTCGGGCTTGATTAAGTCGATGAGAACCGAGGTCAATCCCTGAAGTGAATCACAGGTATGCGGAATCAGGATCAGGTCGGCTGTATTTAACCCGCCCATTTTTAAAAACGAAAGAGCGTTATGGACAATAGAGCAAACATAGGGTTGCAGGTGTGCACCGCCAAGGCTTACGTCGACTTTTGGCGGCCCCCAAACCTCTACAGGATAAATAGCAAAAGCCCGCAGCAGGGCGCGGGAATAGTGGATCGGCAGCACCGCCGCTACCAGTCCCCCTCGGTTTTTGATATCCTCAATAACTTCTTTTCGTGATGGAATAGCTATTCCCATAATCTTTTATACTCTTAAGAAACTACAAAAATGATTGATACATGTCAGGATTAAAACCAACCAGAAATTGGTCGCCGATTTTCAAGGTCGGGGCGCGAAGATTGCCGCTTGGGCCCATGGCGGCTTTGAGGATCGCCTCCCGGTTTTCATCGGCCGGAGTGAAGCGGAGCTCCTTTTTTCCTTTGGCTACAGTTATTTCCGTCGCTTGAGCGAGGATTTTCCAAGCCTTTTCAGCATCAATTTTTTCTTTACGGGCATCCGTGGTTTCCGAGATTTTCAGGTCGTGGTTGTCCAGGAACTCCTGGGCTTTTTTACAAGAGGTTCAACCTTTGCGCAGATAGGCCCAATTGATCAGCATGTGACAGTCTCCTTCAAATGTTGCTTGATTGTTATTCTTGACTCTTTTCTTCAATAATCTCCAGACGTTCGGCTTTTTGCAGGCCGCGGGGGAGCATTTGGCCGCGGCGGCCGCGGTTGCCGAAGTAGTCTTTAAGGCTCTCATTTTTGAGGGTTAAATGGCGGCGTCCGGCGTAAATTTTTAAGGCGGCCTGGGCCGGCAGTATTGCGACATATTTCAGGGTTTCAATCTCATGGTCGCTGCGGCCGGGGTTGAGATTGATGATTTTATTGCCTTTTCCCCGGGCCATGAGGGGGAGTTGCGTGAGCGGGAAGATCAGCATGCGGCCGCTGCTGCTTAAGGCGACGAGTTGATCTTCCTGCATGTTTTTCAAGCGTAACGGCGGCAACGGCAGGGCTGTGGGTGGAAGCGTGAGAACCGCTTTGCCGTTACGATTTTTGCTTAAAAATTCACTTAAAGGTGCAATGAAACCATAACCGTTATCAGATGCCATCAGGAATAGTTCATCTTCTTTCCCCATGAGCAGATGTTCAATCGGGCTCTCATTCTCTATTTGCAAGCGCCCGCTTAAAGGTTCGCCGTGACTGCGGGCTGAAGGCAGGGTGTGGGCCGCAAGCGTGTAGCAACGGCCATTGGCGGCGAGAAAAATAACGGGTTGGTTGCTGCGTCCGGGTACTGAAGTTTTGAAGCTGTCTCCGGAACGATAGTTGATCTTTCCCGGGTCAATGTCATGCCCCTTGGCGGCCCTGACCCAGCCTTTGTCGGAGAGGATGATCGTGACCGCTTCGGTCGGCAGCAGATCGGTTGTTTTTAAGGCTTGGGCTTCGTTACGGGTGACGGTCGGAGAGCGGCGTGGGTCGCCATAACGTTTGGCGTCGGCTTTAATCTCTTTGCGAATCAGGCTTTTGAGCTTACGGCTCGAACCCAGAATCTCTTCTAAAGTCTGACGTTCTTTATCGAGCTCATCCTCTTCACCTTTTATTTTCATCTCCTCAAGTTTAGCCAGATGGCGCAGTTTGAGCTCCAGGATGGCTTCAGCCTGGATGTCGCTCAAAGCAAAACGTTCAATGAGAATGGGTTTGGGCCGGTCGTTATTGCGAATTATGGCAATGACTTCATCAAGATTGAGGAAAGCGATCAGCAAACCTGCGAGAATATGGAGGCGGGCTAAAACTTTTTCCAGGCGAAAGTCAAGGCGGCGGCGTACGACGTCGGTGCGGAAAGTCAACCATTCACTGAGGAGCTCGGAGAGTTGCATGACCCGGGGACGTCCGTCCAGAGCAATCAGGTTGAGGTTGACCCGGTAGTTTTTCTCAAGATCAGTGGTCGCAAAAAGGTGAGCCATCAAAGTCTCGCAGTCAACCCGATTCGAGCGTGGAATAATGACTAAGCGAACCGGATCTTCATGATCTGATTCATCCCTTAAATCGGCGACCATGGGTAACTTTTTTGCCTGCATCTGGGCTGCAATCTGTTCCAGGACCCGAGCCCCGGAAGCTTGGTGGGGCAGGGCCGTAATGACGATGTCATTGTCTTCTTTTTGATAAACGGCTCGCATTTTTAAGCTGCCGTTACCCTTCTCGTAGAGTCTGATAATCTCTTCACTGGGGGTGATGATCTCGGCTTGAGAAGGGTAGTCGGGGCCTTTGATGAATTTACAGAGTTCAGCCGTGGTCGCTTCGGGATGGTCAAGCAGATGGATGCAGGCGGCCGCTACTTCACTTAAATTGTGGGGGGGGATGTCGGTCGCCATGCCGACGGCAATCCCGGTACTTCCGTTTAAGAGGATATTAGGCAGCCGGGCCGGTAAAAGTTTGGGTTCTTTGAGGGTGCCGTCAAAGTTGTCACCCCAGTCGACAGTCCCTTGTCCCAATTCACTTAAGAGGAGTTCGGCATAGGGCGAAAGTCGTGATTCGGTATAACGCATGGCGGCAAATGATTTAGGATCATCCGGAGCCCCCCAGTTACCCTGACCGTCAACCAGAGGATAACGATAGGTGAAGGGCTGAGCCATCAAAACCATCGCTTCGTAGCAAGCGGAGTCTCCGTGCGGATGGAATTTACCTAAAACATCACCAACGGTACGGGCCGATTTTTTGTATTTGGCTCCGGCTTTCAAGCCGAGTTCCGACATTGCGTAGACAATTCGTCGCTGAACCGGTTTCAGGCCGTCGCCGATATGGGGCAAGGCCCGGTCAAGGATGACGTACATGGCGTATTCAAGATAGGCCTTCTCGGTAAATTGGCCGAGAAACTGTTTTTCGCACTCATCCGGGATAATTTGGTTTTCTTGGTTCATAGTGTCCTTTATTCAACTTCAGCCAAACAACCTTTACTTTCCAGCCACTGACGGCGGTCGGCGGCTCTTTTTTTGGCCAGCATCATGTCCATGACCTTGAAATCTTGCTCTTCCTGATCGAGGTTAAGACGTACCAGGCGTCTGGTTTCGGGGGCCATGGTGGTTTCGCGAAGTTGCAGGGGGTTCATTTCGCCCAGCCCTTTAAATCTCTGCAGGTTGATCTTGCCCGCTTTTTTCTCACTTTTCAGACGATCGAGAATACCGTTTTTTTCCGCTTCATCAAGGGCATAGAAGACCTCCTTGCCCCGGTCAATGCGGTAGAGCGGCGGCATCGCAATGTAGAGATGCCCGGCTGTGACCAACGGTTTGAAATGACGCAGAAAAAGGGCACAGATCAGGGTCGCGATATGGAGGCCGTCGGAGTCGGCATCGGCCAATACGCAGATCTTGCCGTAGCGGAGATCGTCAAGTTTACTTGAGCCCGGATCGACTCCAATTGCTGATGAGATGTCGTGGATCTCCTTGGAGGCCATGATGATTTCGACATCGCTCTCCCAGGTGTTGAGAATTTTGCCTCTTAAAGGCATGACCGCCTGAAAATTACGATCCCGAGCCTGCTTGGCGGAGCCTCCGGCGGAATCCCCTTCGACCAGAAAAAGCTCACTTAAGGCCGGATCCTGACTCACGCAGTCCGCCAGTTTGCCCGGCAGAGCCGGCCCGCTGGTGATTCTTTTGCGTTCAATTTTTTTGGCCGCGCGTTGGCGTTTTTGGGCGTTGGCGATAACCAGAGCCGCAAGCTCTTCACCTATAGCCGGATGTTCATTGAGCCAGAGGCTGAAAGAGTCCTTAACCACGCCGGAGATAAATGAAGCACTCTCTCTTGAGGTTAAACGCTCTTTGGTCTGGCCGGAGAATTGGGGTTCCGGCATTTTTAACGAAAGGATGTAGCTGCAACGCTCCCAGCTGTCTTCCGGGGAGAGTTTAACGCCCCGAGGCAGGAGGTTGCGGAAGTCGCAGAACTCTTTCAAGGCGGCCAGGAGTCCGCTGCGCAGGCCGTTGACATGGGTGCCGCCTTGAGAAGTGGGGATCAGGTTGACATAACTTTCGCTGATCAGTTCACCCTCTTCGGGAAGCCAGGTCAGGGCCCAGTTGACGCTTTCGTGCTCTCCGCTGAATTTGTGGGTGAAGGGTTGGGCCGGTATCTGGGGAACGTTGCCCAAGCCCTGTTTGAGATAGTCGGAGAGGCCGTCAATGAAGTGCCATTCATAGGTTTCGTCATTGACCAAGTCTTTAAACGTAACTTTCAGACCGGGGCAGAGGACGGCTTTGGCGCGCAGGGCGTGAACCAATTTGGCCGCCGCAAATTTTGGCGAATCAAAATATTTAGGATTAGGCCGGAAGCGGATGCTGGTGCCGGTGTTGCGGCGGCCGATATCTTCTTTTTTGGTTAGCGGCTCGATTACATCGCCATTAGCGTAGGCACAGAGATAGCGTCCGCCATCACGGCGAACCTCGACTTCGAGGCGCTCAGCGAGGGCGTTGACGACCGAAACCCCGACCCCGTGCAGGCCGCCGGAGAACTGGTAGTTTTTTTGCGTGAATTTGGCCCCGGCATGCAGCCGGGTGAGGATTAGCTCAATACCCGGAACCCCCTCTTCGGGGTGGATGTCGACCGGCATGCCCCGGCCGTTGTCTTTGACTTCAATCGAGTTGTCGGCGTGCAGGGTTACTTCGAGAGTGTTGGCAAAACCGGCAATGGCTTCATCAACACTGTTATCGATAACTTCTTGCGCGAGATGGTTGGGCCGAGTCGTATCGGTGTACATGCCGGGTCGGAGTTTGACCGGGTCAAGCCCTTTCAGAACTTCAATAGCCTCGGCGTTGTAGTTATTATTATTATTGTTATTTGACATAGTCAATCCGTTTGGGTTTGTGATGAGATCTCTAAAGCATTAATCTTGCGATGCAGATTACGTCTGGTGGTTCCGATTTGCTCGGCTGTTTTTGAGATATTCCAATTATTTTCTTGAAGCTTACTGGTAATATAGAGTTTTTCGAATTTTTTGTTGGCTTCAGTGAGTGTTTCCGTCTCAAACAGGCCGCTCAACTGGGGATTGCCGGGAGGGTCGTCGGTGGCCTGATTGCCGCTTCTTAAATAAGGCGGTAAATCACTGATTTGAACAAGTTCCGAGGCACACATGATCGAGAGTCGCTCCATCAGGTTTTTAAGCTCTCGAACGTTGCCGGGCCACTGGTAGTTTTTGAGTTGAGTGATAACTTCAGGGGCCAGGTGTTTAAAGGTGCCGCCATGGCTGTTGTAGTGGCTGGTGAGAAAAGTTTCGGCCAGCAGAGGGATATCTTCACGACGATCTTGCAAAGGCGGAATCCGGATCGGCAGAACATTGAGTCGGTAGAATAGATCCTGGCGAAAGTTTCCTTTTGCAATCTCTTCTTCAAGATCCTTATTGGTGGCAGCAATGATGCGGACATCGATGGGGACGGTCTTACTGCTTCCTAAACGGGTAAAGGCCTTTTCTTGCAGAACCCGGAGTATTTTGGCCTGAGTATTAAGGCTCATATCGCCGATCTCATCAAGGAAGATAGTGCCTTCATGACTCTGTTCAAATTTTCCTTTTTGCCGTTGTTCCGCTCCGGTAAAAGCCCCTTTTTCGTAACCGAAAAGTTCCGACTCGATCAGGTTGTCGGGGATGGCGGCACAGTTGACATCTATGAAGGGGCGGTCATGGCGGCTGCTTAGGCGGTGAATCTCCCGGGCCACAAGTTCTTTGCCGGTGCCATTCTCACCCACCACCAGGACCCAACCCTCGGTTGGGGCAATGATCCTGATCTGTTCCTTAAGCTGGCCGATGGCTTTGCAATCACCGATCAAACGGTTCTCGCTATACTTCTTTTTGAGCCGAACATTCTCCTCTTGCAGGCGGGAGATGGTCAGGGCATTGCTGGCGGTAATTACGAGTTTGTCCAATGAAAGCGGTTTTTCAATAAAATCAAAAGCCCCCATTTTTGTCGCTTGGACGGCGGTTTCAATGGTTCCGTGACCCGATATCATGACGATGGGTACTTGCGGGTGTTCCTTTTTGAGTCCCGGTAAAAGCTTTAAACCGTCACTGTCCGGGAGCCAGATGTCAAGAAAAATCAGGTCGGGAGTCTCTTTTTCAAGTAAACTCAAAGCCTGGTTGCCGTCTTCAGCGCAGATGACGGAGTAACCTTCGTCACTGAAGATGTCGCTCATTGATTGGCGGATAGCGGGTTCGTCGTCGATAATAAATATAGTTTTTTTCATATTTTCTTAATAATAGGTAGTTCGATTACAAAGCAAGTCCCTTTGAGGTGATTTTCGCGCACCCTGATAAAGCCCCGATGGTCGTTGATAATGGTTTTGACGATGGTCAACCCGAGGCCGGTTCCTCTCTTTTTGGTTGAGAAATAGGGCTCGAAAAGTCGGGCCTGGGTTTTTTCATCGATTCCCGGGCCATTGTCGTTGAGCTCGATAATAACCATTTCCAGACTTTTGTCAAGTCTGCTGTCAATCCAGATCTGTCCGTCATCGATTTTTTGCAGTGCCGCCAGAGCATTATCGAGTAGGTTAGTCATGACCCGCTTCATCTGTTCGGGGTCGAGATAGAAATCGGGAATCCTTAAGTCCGGTTCAAACGTGAATTTAATCCGGCTGTGACTTTGGCGGTAGAGGATGAGTGATTCCTCGATGATCGTATTCAAATTTTGCAATGTGGGGTTAGCCTGGGGCATGCGGGCGAAACTGGAAAATTCATTGACCAGGGATTTCAGGTCATTGACCTGGCGGACAATGGTGGTCGTGCAATCTTTTAAAACCTGGTCACCTTCTTCGGTCAAACCGCTGTATTTGCGTTGAATGCGTTGAGCCGAAAGAGCAATTGGGGTCAGTGGATTTTTGATTTCATGGGCAATTCTGCGAGCTACCTCTCGCCAGGCCACGGTTTTTTGGGCCTTGACTAGATCGGTCATGTCATTAATTATAACGAGCATGCCGCTGTAGGTTTCCGCTTCGTTGTAGAAGGGGCTGAAATGAACTGCGATATAGCGGTTGTGGTCAGGTAGGGTCAGCTCAATACTGCTCTCTTTATGGGGGTCATTCTGGCTCTCTTTGAGGTATTGACGAATCTTTTGGATAAGTTCCGTGTGAAAAATGTTTCGGTAGTTTTCGCCCTGCACCGCTTCGGCGGAAAAGGCGAAGATCTTTTCTGCGGCCCGGTTTATGGTAGTGATACGGCCGCTACGGTCAAGAGCAATGACGCCGGTATTGATGTTTTCAAGGATGGTTTCGGTATAGCGGCGTCTTTGGGCCTGTTCTGAGCTGATACGACTCATCTCCTGGTGGGCGAGCTCGCTCTCCTTGCGGCTCCTTAAGAGCTCTTCGGTCATGCTGTTGAACGAATCAACGAGGATGCCGAGTTCGTCACTAGCGACCATGTCGATGCTAAAATCGAGGTTGCCGCCGGCAATTTCCCGGGTTGCCAGAGCCAGTTCATGTACCGGAGCCGTGATATCTTTAGCCAGATAGAAGCCGAACCAGATTGAAATAAAGGTGATCAGGGCCGTAATCAGGACAAATGTCAGAATGTAGTTGCTCTTGATGTAGAGTTCCATATTCTTGGCCTTTTTATAGGCCGTGTATTTTTCCGAAATGTTTTGCATCTGTAGGGCGAGTGGGGCCGGAATAAGTTTTACCGTGACCACCAGAGCGATAACCTCATCTCCTTGCCAGACCGAAAAGATCGGAGCCCAACCTTGAACCATGGCACCGCCGTCGTCAAGGGGGACGATGCGGTCTTTGGGTGGGGGACGGTCGCCTAGGTCAATGCCGGTCTGGAACTGTTCTTTGCTGAGTTCATCGCTGAGGCTGAGGGCGCAAGCTATGGGGGGGCCGGGTTGCGGGATGATGGCGATTGCGTCCAAAGAGAACTCTACGCGTTTCTGCTCGACAAGTTTCTGGACAAAATTTTCCTGCTCGCCGATCATCAATCCTTTACGGGTGGTTTCCGTAGCAATAGCTGCAGCAAAAATTTGATTTTGTCGACGGTGGTTGTCGTAGTACTCCTGGGCGACAATCAGGGAGGCGTCGAGAGAGGCTTCGAAGTTGGAGGAGAACCAGTTGTCGAGACTGAAGCGGATAAATCCGGTAGCGGTGACAAAGAGGAGGATTGTCGGAAAGAGTGAAAGCGAGATGAAGGCGACAACCAGCTTAGTCCGTAGGCGAAAGCCGACAATCTTACGTTTTCTCTCCATAAGTAATTTGAGGAGGTTGCGCAGGATGAGAAAAATTAAGAGCAGCAGGAGGATTATATTGATATTGATGAGGGCGAAAACAATGACGTTGCCGAGGATTGGGAGATCGGTCGGCAAGTTGGGCAGGTTCATCTCAACGTAGAAGAGGGTGGTTATGATAACCGTCAAGATGATGATAATAATCATCTCTCGCCGCCGTCGTTTATGATCCTTGTTGGCGAGTTTCTTGATTTCCTGGCTGTTTTTGGGAGAGTATGAAGGCAAGGCTGACGGACTCATAAAAAGTTATTTCTTGAGGGTTTCGGTGATCAGGCGTTCAGGGATATCTATTGTATAGTTGTTGCTCTTGCGATCCCAGGCCGAGAGGAAGAAGAATAAGTATTCGAGATGGAAAGGGAGACGTACTTTTCTGATTTCGGTTCGGGCGTCGACCTGATAGCTGCGGTTTTCTTCCAGCTGATGCTCATTGAGCAGAGGGATATCCTGAAATTGTGTGGCTATTTGAATCGCTTCTTTATATGAGGTAGTTTCAATAGGTTTTGCGTGGGGATCCATACTTACAGTAAAAAGCTTTTTTAGATTGTCATACTCAATTTCATGGGAGTAGGTGGTGTTTTCAATTTCCCGGTTGAATTTAACCAGATAAAGGTTAATTCTGTTCACTTTAACCTTTATAGTTAGGGATATTTTTTGTGAGACGCCGTTTAATAGTAAAGATTTTATTTCATGGTCAAAAGGGTTGGCTACCTTTAATGATAAGGTTATCTGTTTTTTTTCTGAGCTCATGACAAAGTCTTCGAGATAGGGAGGGTGGTCGGCGGCAAACTCTATTTGTCTTTTGTCAGCGGCATGTAATTTGCTCTCAATTGGGATGAAAGCCTGAACGGGAATGATCAGGATGAGCAGGCAGACGCACAGTCTTTTTGCTGTTGTCGTGATTCCGGGCATCGGTTAATATCTCTGCGAAGTGTTTTTGTCTTTTGATTACAATGTTTTGGCGGATTTTCTCCAAATCTATAAGTCATCCTCTATAATACTTGTTGAAGTAGTGAAAAGCAAGCAAAATTGTAATCGGCAACCGGTTGTGAGTTGGTTGGAAAAATAGCGCATTGGCTTCATTAATTTTTTTATTTCTTGAATTTAGTCGTAATTCCAGGTTGATTATATAAAAGTGTTATGTTATATCTGCGCCAGGTTTAAGGCAAGATCCCATTTTGTTAGTCAAAATTTTATAACTTTAGTGAAGTGGTAAAATTTTGTTTTGAATCTATTTTTGTTGGTGTGGCATTTTTCTTGCCATTCTCGTTAGGTAACTTAAAGCAAAGGGGACGACAATGAAGAAAAGATGTATGCGCGTGCTGGTTCTGGTGTTAATTGTTATGATGGCTTGTTCATCAGCGGTCATGGCGGCCGGGAAGAAAAAGAATCCTTTGGCCAAATGGAAATCTACCGTTGATATGTCAAAAGCTAAATATGTCATGAAGGTTTCCAATATCTCTCACCCCGTTATTGAAGGTGTGGCGGCCGGTTACCGGGTGCGTAACGCTTTGTGGGAGCGCAGTAATGGACAGATCGCTCTGAAATATTACCCCCTGCATCAGCTGGGCGGCGAAGTCGAAGTTCTGAATATGCTGAAAACCAATACGGTACAGGGTATGCTCTGTTCATCCGTAGCGGTAACCAATCTTGCTCCTCGTATGGGTATCATCAATCTTCCTTTCTTGATTGACTCCTTCGATAAACTTGACCAATATATCGGCAGCGAGTATTGGCAGTATTTTCTTGATGGGATGAAGCATCAGGGAATTATGGGTGTTGATATTACCGGTTATGGTAACTATGGTTGGGCTACTGTCGATCCGGTCAAAAGCCTTGCTGACGCCAAAGATGTAAAATTTCGTATTGCCGAAGCCGCAGTGCAACGCTCTCTTTATAAAGAGTGGGGCCTGCATCCGGTAGTTATGCCTTGGCCCGATGTTTCGATCTCTTTGAAGCAGAAGGTTATTACCGGCCTTGATCATACACCCATGGTCTGTAATATCACGAAAAAATTTGAAGTCTGCAAAAACTTTACTAAGATCAATTACGCCCAAGGACTCTTCATTTTCTTGGTTAACGAAAAATTCTATAATTCACTGCCGGCCGATCTGCAGAAAGTTCTGCTTGATGTCATCCACGAAGAGTGTGCTAAAACTCGGGTTCTGACTCGTAAGCAGGAGAGCGACCAGATTGCCAAGGCTAAAGAAGCCGGCATCAGTTTTTACGAACTGCCGGCAAATGAGATGGAAACCTTGCGGGTTAAAGGTGACAAGGTTCATCAAGAGTGGGCCGGTAAAATCGGTGCCGATTACCTGAAAAAAGTTCAGGATCTTATGGGCTATAAACGAGCCCTTGATTATTAATTAATGGTTTAAGGCGGGAGCCGGAAGCAAAGAGCTTCCGGCTCCTTCTTCGTTAAGGGGTTTGTTGGTTTATCTTTAGAGTTAGTGCCTGACCGAAAATAGGTAAGATTGTTATGATCGCCAAAAGTTTTAAATTTATAGACAAAATATTCACATTTTTTGAGGAGTGGAGCATCTTCATTGCCGTAATGGTGGGGTTGATTACCCTCTTTGTCAATGTTGTCTTGCGCTACACGATTCATTATTCACTGGCCTGGTCGGAAGAGCTTATTCGCGAAATTATAATCTTTACTACTTTCATTGGCTGCTCGGCGGCTTTGAAAAATCGCTCTATGATCAGGATTGATGCGCTTCCGCAGATTGTTCCTTTTTTGAAAAAACCGCTCGACTATTTCAGTAATATTTGTACCTTAGGGTATAGTGTTCTGATCTGCTATCTGGGTTGGCAGATGGCGGCGTTACAGTATGAGACCCATCAGAAGACAATTATTTTGGAGATTCCGTTGGTGGTGCTCTATGCGATACTCCCGCTTATGGGGGGGATGATGATAATTAGAACTCTTATGGTGATCTGGGAAGATTTCACCGGGCAAAAGGTTTAATAATGGATAGCGCTTATATTATTATAATCCTCTGTCTGCTCGGTTGTCTGGGGGCGACGATTCCGGTCTTCATGTCCCTCTTTTTTACCAGTATCTTAGGGTTTGTCTATTTTACCGATATGCCGATTTTGATGCTGGCTCAAACCCTGTTTCGCAGTATGGATAATTTTGCCCTGGTTGTGGTGCTCTTTTTTATCCTCTGCGGCAATATCATGACGTCGGGTTCAATTGTCGATAAGCTGATCAAGGTCGCTAATGCGGTTGTCGGATTTTTCCCGGGCGGTTTGGCCATGGCCGGAGTGCTTGCCTGTGGTATGTTCGGCGCCATCTCCGGATCGACGGTCGCCACCGTGGTTGCGATCGGCGGATTTATGATTCCGGCATTGATGGAGAATCAGTACGACGAAAAATTCAGCGTCGGGATCATGACAACAGCGCCGATCTTAGGGGTCATTATTCCTCCCAGTATTTCGATGATTCTCTATTCGATGGTCAGTAACGATTCTCTGGCAGCCCTCTTTATGACCGGTTTTGTGCCCGGTTTTATGATTATTGCGGGAATGTCGCTCTACTCTTATTTTTATTGTCGAAATCGGAATTTTAAACGATCCCCGGCTCCGACATTTAAGGAGTTGATGGCGGTTCTCCGCGAAGGTTTCTGGGCCTTGATGTTGCCGGTTATTATCTTTGGCGGGATTTTTTCCGGGGTCTTTACGGCCAATGAAGCGGCGGTTGTGGCTTGTGTCTACGCTTTTGTCGTAGAGCTCTTTATACATAAAGATATGAAGTACTCTGCAGTTAAAGGCGTGGTTGTCTCTTCGGCGATAACTTCGGCAACCCTTTTGATTATTGTGGCCGGGGCGACTACTTTCGGCCGTTACATGACCTTGGAGCAGATCCCGTTAATGATTGCTGAGGCAGTTGTCGGTCAAGTGCATTCGGCCTGGGCTTTTTTGTTGATTGTCAACATGATGCTGCTGGTTGTCGGCATGTTCATGGATATTATTTCCGCCACGTTGATCCTGGCTCCGATCCTTTTGCCGATTTTACCGGAGTACGGCATCAACTCACTTCATTTTGGACTCCTGATGACGGTTAACTTAGGTATCGGCTATTGTACGCCGCCGTTGGGGGTTAGTCTTTACATTACCGGGGCTCTGGTCAACCGTGGGTTGATCTATGTAACTAAAGCGGTGATGCCCTTTTTGGCCATCCAGATAGCTATCTTGCTGATTTTAACCTACTGGGCTGATTTGGTGCTATTTTTACCGAGAATGTTTTATGGTCTTTGATAATTTTCTAATAGTATTTGATCTGGAGATAAAAATATGACTGTACGAGTATTAGTCCCGGTTGATGATTCCGTAGCTGCGCATCGAACTTTGCAATATATTATCAAAATGAAAGAGCAGATTCCGATGTCGGTAACTCTGTTGATTGTTGTACCTTTATCTCAACTTGAGTATCATGGTTTTCAGCAGGCTCAACTCGAAACCATTACCGCGCAAAGAATCGGCCATTGTGAGAAAGTGGTTGAACGTCATCGTCAGGAACTCGATAAGGCCGGAGTTCTGGCCGATACCAGATTGGAACGAGGTAACCCGGCGGAGATGATCTGTCAGGTGGCGGCAAAAGAGGGGGTTGATTTTGTCTTTATTTCCCCCAATGGGAGCGGGAAACTCTCCAATTTGATGTTTGGTTCAGTTGCCAATAAAGTTGTTCAGGAGTGCCATGTGCCGGTGTTGCTGATTCGCTGAAGAGGTAGTGATTAATTGCGTTAATAAAAAGGCCGGGAATTTACCCGGCCTTTTTATTTGTGCTCAATTCATCAGACTGGGGAGAAATAGTGAGATTTGCGGGATGGAAATTAAAAGAATGGTGCCGACAACTAATGCGGCAAGAAAAGGGACAACTCCTTTGAAAATGGTGCTCAACGGGATTTCCGGGGCAACCCCTTTGACGACGTAGACATTGATGCCGACCGGAGGTGAGATAACTCCCATTTGTGTGACCAGAACAATAATGACGCCAAACCAGATGGGATCGTAATTGAGAGCCAGGATAACCGGATAAAAGATGGGGACGGTTAAGAGAATTAAGGCCAGGGCATCAATGAAGCAGCCGCCGAGCAGATAGACTGTGATAATCACCATCATGATGACAAAACGGGGCAAAGGCAGGCTTGCAACCCAGCTTGCAAGGTCGAACGGGATTCTGGTGACGGCCAGGAAATGGCCGAAAATTACGGCTCCGGTAACAATAATCATGACCATGCAGGCGGTGCGGGTAGTCTCGAAAAGCGAGAGTTTCAATTTTTCAAAGGTCAAATTACGGCCCATAAGGGCAATGCCGATACTGCATAAAGCTCCGATCGCACCAGCTTCGGTCGGGGTGAATAATCCGGCAAAAAGGCCACCCATAACCAAAATAAAGAGGAGCAGGGTTTCGCCGGTTCCTTTGAGGGACTTAATTCTACCTCGCCAGTCTGTTTGTGGTCCCGGAGGGCCGAGCGCCGGATTGCGGCGGCAAGAGAAGGTGATTGCCAAGCAGAAGAGCCCGGCGATTAAAAGTCCCGGAAGAATGCCGGCCATAAAAAGTTTGCCGATTGATTGTTCGGTCATGATCCCATAGACAATAAATACGACGCTGGGTGGGATGAGCATGCCGAGGCTGCCGCCGGAAGCCACGGCCCCAGTGGCCAGCTCCATCGAGTAGTTGTAGCGTTTCATCTCCGGTAGGGCAACGGTTGCCATGGTCGCGGCAGTGGCCGGAGAGGAGCCGCAAATTGCGCCAAAGGCGGTACAGGCTCCAACTGTTGCCATAGCCAGGCCACCAGGTCGGTGGCCGATAAAGGCGTAGGCGGTATCATAGAGCCGCCGGCTGATACCGGCGTGGAATGAGACCTGTCCCATAAAGATAAAAAGTGGAATAACGGTCAGGCCGTAAGAGCTGAAGGTTGAAAAGACATCCCGGGCCAGGAGCGAGAGGGCCGCATCAAGGTTGACCAGCTGGACAAAACCGACAAAGCCGACGATGGCCATGGCAAAACCGACCGGAATCCGGGCAAAAAGGAGGACGATTAAAACCGCAAGACCAATCAAGCCGATGGCACAGGGACTCATGTTGCCGGTACCTTCTGTTTTAGGGTTGCAAGCTCAAGTAGAAGCACGATGCAGACCAGTAGCGAGGCGGCGGAGATAGCATAAACTACGGGGTAAAAAGGCATCTCCAGACTTAAAGTAACTTCTCCGCTGGTTCTGAGTATGTTGGCGTAAAGAAAAGATTGCCAGGCAATTAATGCGAAGAGGGAAAGACTCAGGAGATTGGCGATAACCGTACAGACTTTTTGGGCCGGTGCGGGCAGTTTTTCGACTATGAAATCTACGGCAACATGACCTTTACTTAAAGTGGTGGCCGGGATGGCAAAGGCAATCGTTAGAGCTCCGAAAAGTCCGACAAGTTCGTAAGTGCCGAGAATCGGATGTTTAAAGAAACGTAACAAGACATCCGCACAAGTTAACAACATCATCGCAATAATGCTGGCCGCTGCCAGATAATTCATCAGCTCTACTAACAGTTTGATGATTTTAGTCACGCCCTTTAAACCCCCTATTAAGTTACCTTAGTTTAACATCTCTTTAATCTTGGCTACGACCTTGTCTCCCGGTAAACCTCTGCTTGTAGTCTTTTTAATATAGTTATCCAGTATCGGTTTGACTTTGGCTTGCCACTTAGCACTTTCAGCCTCGGACAGGGTGTAGATCTGGTTACCTTTCTCCAAGGTGTAAGCGCGGCCGGCGGCATCAGCATCATCCCAAGCCTGGCCCTGAACCGCGACCCATTCGCTGCTGACGTCTGCAAAAATCTTTTTCAGGTTGTCAGGCAGGGCCTGCCATTTTCTCTTGTTCATAACGACGAACATCGAGGTCGTGTAGCCGATACCCGGAAGATCGGTACTGTATTTAATGACCTCACCCTGTTTCCAGCCTTTGAGAACTTCGATTGGTCCGATGGTTCCGTCAACCGTGCCTTTCTGCAGGGCTTCATAGGTGTCTCCCTGGGGCATGGCGACCGGCAGGGCTCCGAGCGTTTTGACGATTTTGGCGCTGAGCCCGGTCGAGCGTATTTTTAATCCTTTAAGATCGGCTAAATGTTGAACCGGTTTCTTTTTAGTGTGGAGAACGCCGGGGCCATGGGCATGGATATAGAGAACTTTTGTATCCTGAACCTCTTTAGGGTTGAACTCTTTAGTGACTGCCGTCGCAATTTTGGTAGCAGTTTTGCCGTCGGGATAGCCGATCGGCAGATCAAGTCCTTCAAGCAGAGGGAATCTTCCTCTGGTGTAGGCAAAGCAGGACATGCCGATATCGGAGATACCGTTAACCACGCCGTCATAGACTTGTGGAGCTTTAGTCAGGGTGCCGCCGGGATAGACAGTAATTTCAATTTGGCCGTTACTGCGTTTTTCGATCTCTTTGGCCCAAGCCTCTCCGGCTATGCATTGAGCATGTGAGGGAGGAAAAAAGATGCTGTAGGAGAGGCGAACTTTCTTCTCTTTGGCGATACTGTTGGTGGGAAGTATAAAGAGGATTGTAGCAGCCAGAAAGAGCATAAAACAATAAAAGCGGAGAGTTCCTATTTGATTCATAATGCACCTCATGTCTAAAAAAGTTGTTTAAGATTGGTGTGCTATTGAAAACCTTTGGCGATGTTAGTACTTTATTTCTCAAAAGACAAGTATAAATTAAAAGTTTTTGATTCTATCTCAGGTTTTCTCTTGACAAAGCCCAGGGCTTTTGATAGAAGCGGCGCTCGATTGAGAAATTGATCGGGGCCGTTAGCTCAGTTGGTAGAGCATCTGACTTTTAATCAGAGGGTCGCAGGTTCGACCCCTGCACGGCTCACCAGAAAAATACCAACTAAAAAAGGCACTTACGTTAATTCGTGGGTGCCTTTTTTAGTTGGTGCCTTTGTCTACGCGGGGGTTTTCTCTAAAAACGTATCTGAAGTGAAAGTATTTAAAACTTCTGCGGCTGCTTTGCGTTTAAGTTGTTTTAGTGGTAGAAGGTTGTTGTCGTTGCGCTTGGGTTTGTAATGTTTGTTATTGATTGCCGGCAGTTAAACTGTGGAGATTTGTGGTGTGAAGCCGTTACGTTCTTATATTAACCATCTCTGTCCTTTTATAATAGAGGTGACGGGCGATGACCGGGTTATGATCGCCGGGGCAACTAATGATTCGCGTAAGGTTCAGCCGGGTTGGCTTTTTGTCGCGGTGAGCGGGGCTTTGGATGATGGTCATCGTTATCTGGATCAGGTTTTGGCGGCCGGGGCGGTGGCGATAGTTAGCGAAAGAGAGCTTGAACTGCCTTCCGGTATTACAAGTCTGCGGGTTTCGAATGCTTACGCGGCGGTGGCCGGGGTGGCCGAGGTGATGTATGATTTTCCGGCCCAGGAGTTGGAGTTAATCGGTATTACCGGCACTAACGGCAAGACGACAACCGCCTTTTTGTTGCGCGAAATTTTTTCGCGAATAGATGAAAAAGTCGGCATGGTGGGAACCGTCGGTTATGATTGTGGTGGTACCTGGGAAGCAGCAACGCGGACGACTCCCGATCCCTTTGTTTTACAAGCTTTATTCGCCCGGATGGTGAAAAATGGTTGTCGCCGGGCTCTGCTTGAAGTTTCAAGTCATGCCCTGGCCCAGAGTCGTCTGGGAAGGGCTCGTTTTGGCGGAGCGATTTTTACCAATTTAAGCGGTGATCATCTCGATTATCACGAGAATATGGAAAACTACTACTTGGCAAAACGGGTACTTTTTCAGGGTTTGTTGGCTGATGATGCGGTGATCGTGGTTAATGGTGATGATCGTTTTGGTCGCCGTCTGCAAAAGGAGGTGGCTGGTCGTCGGGTTTTCTCCTGGGGACGTTTACGCCGGGATGTTGATTACCATTTACGTGTGGTTCGGGAAGGTCTTTTTGGTCAGGTTTGCCAATTGACGGGCGCTTATGAGGCGCGGCGCTGGCGAGCGCCATTGATTGGTTCTTATAATGCTGAAAATATGGCGGCAGCGGCCCTGATGGCTCGAGGTTTGGGCATTTCCTGGGACGAAGTGACTGCTGCTCTTGCTTCAACCTCGGGAGTGCCGGGGCGTTTGCAGGCAGTAGCCTTTCCCGGTAAATCTCTGGCTTTGGTTGATTATGCCCATACTGATGATGCGCTGCTCAAGGTTTTGCAGACACTAAAAAGAGTGCCGCATCGGCGTCTGATTGTCGTTTTTGGCTGCGGCGGCGACCGTGATCGCGATAAACGGCCGCGTATGGGTCGGGTGGTGGCAGCTTACGCTGATCACATCATTGTTGCCAACGATAATCCACGCCATGAAGATCCACAAGTGATTGCTAAAGAAATTGTCTCCGGTATTCCGGCGCGAACCTCCTATGAGGTCATTCTTGATCGCCGCCAGGCCATTGAGGCGGCCGTCAGAATGATGGGAAACCGGGATATTCTTTTATTGGCCGGTAAAGGGCATGAAGATTATCAGGAAACTGCCGGAAGCAAAGTATTCTTCGATGACCGGGTTGAACTCTTACGCCTTCGTGAAGAAATTCATATTTAACCTCCTCTTTTCCCTTGTCCCAACCCGGTAAATGGGTTAAAAGACCACTATGACTTTACTTGCAATTGAAACATCTTGTGATGATACCTGTGCGGCGGTTCTTGGTGATGAAAACCAGGTACTCTCCAGTATCGTGTCGAGCCAGGTAGCGCTCCATGAACTCTATGGCGGTATCGTCCCGGAACTGGCTTCACGTCGTCATTGTGAAAATATCCGTTGGGTAGTTGAGCAGGCTCTGCTTGAAGCGCAAACTACGCTTGAGGATGTTGAGGCGGTTTGTGTGACTAAGGGGCCGGGTCTGGTCGGTTCATTGTTGGTTGGTGTCGCCTATGCTAAATCTCTGGCCTATGCCCGAAATATAGATTTGGTCGGCGTCAATCATGTCGAAGGTCATCTTCTTTCACCTCTGTTGACCAATCCCGATTTGACCTTTCCTTTTATTGGCCTGGTTGTTTCCGGCGGCCATTCCAGTCTCTATCTGGCGCGAGATTGGCATGACTATGAACTTCTCGGGCGTACCATTGATGATGCTGCCGGTGAAGCTTTTGACAAAGTTGCCAGAATGTTGGAACTTGGTTTTCCCGGGGGGCCGGTGATTGAAAAAAGAGCCCGCTCCGGCGACCCTGAAGCCATAAAACTGCCTCGGGCCTGGCTCGGTAAGGAGTCCCTTGATTTCAGTTTCAGCGGCCTGAAAACCGCGGTGCGGACGGCTCTGGAACGTCAGAAAAAGATATCCGGTGATCTTATAGGCGAGAATTTTGTCAGTGATCTGGCTGCCTCTTTTCAAGAAGCGGTGACCGCAGTTTTAGTGCGTAAAACCCTGGCCGCCGCCGAGCGCTATCAGATCAAAAATGTGGCGATGGCCGGCGGCGTCTCCTGTAACGGTTATCTGCGCCGGCGGATGAGTGATGCGGCCCAATTGCAAGGGGTCGATTTTTTTCTCGCCCCGCCGAAATTCTGTACCGATAATGCGGCGATGATCGGGCTCGTCGGCCGCCGCCGTCTGGCGGCCGGATTAATTGATGATCTTACACTTAACCCCAGTTCCCGTCTACCCTTGATGGCGTTGTAAAAAGTCCGATCTTCTGCGTCGTCGTTATTTTTCAGACACTCGACATACTATTTGTATAGTCTCGCGCCTGAAAAATCACGACTCCTTGTATATCGAAATTTTTACTTAGCCATCCCGTAACTTTTTATGCCCCTAAGGAAGTAATCAATATTGTGAATTCCAGTTTTAAAGTCTCAGCTCGTCAGGCCAAGAAACGTCTCGGGCAGCATTTTTTGCGGGATCGTCAGGTGATCTCACGGATTATTGATCTGGCGGCACCTAAACCTGGTGAAAGCGTGCTTGAGATCGGTCCGGGCGAAGGGGTTCTAACTGCGGCCTTGCTTGAGTCCGGAGCCCGGGTGGTGGCGGTTGAGACTGATGGTGATCTTTGGGAGCCTTTAGAGAAACGTTTCAGCTCGATTCCTGAGACCGATTTTAGTTTACAGCGCGGTGATTTTCTCAAAACCGACCTCGATAAGATTATTTCTGAAAGTCGGAATTTGTCAGCTCCGGTAGCTGTAGTTGCCAATATTCCTTATCAGATTACGACTCCGATACTTTTCCGCCTGATCAAATATCGACACCTTTTTTCGCGGGCTATCCTGATGATGCAGGAGGAGGTTGCGGCCCGGCTTGTGGCCGAGCCGGGGAGTCGTGATTATGGTCGTTTGACGGTCGGCGTCGGTCTCTATTGCGATATCGATTCCGGTTTCAAGGTTTCTCCGAATGCGTTTTCGCCCAAACCTAAGGTCTGGTCTCGGGTTGTGCGTTTTGAATTTCGTGATCAACCTCGTTACCCGGTGGCTGATCCGGCCCTTCTTGAACGTCTCGTTTTTACTCTTTTCAGCCAACGTCGCAAACAGATTATTAATCCTTTAAAAGGGATGATGACGCATTTGACGCGGGAAGAGTTGAGTGAAAAACTGGTGGCCGCCGGATTTTCCCCCAGTGACCGGCCTGCGACTCTGGCCCCGGCCGAACTGGTACGTCTTGCCGGCTGTCTGGCAACCTGGTGAAAATCATAACTATGCTGCGAAAACTAATTAAAATTTTTTTCCTTCTGACTTTTCTCGGCCTTCTCATTGGCGTGGGTTCGGTGGTTGGGGTTTTCTATTATTATGCTCGTGATTTGCCCAAAATCACCTCTCTTAAAGATTATCATCCTTATACCATGACCGAAGTTTTTGCCCAAGACGGTGAATTGATTGGTCGTTTTGGCATAGAAAAGAGAAAAGTCGCACCGATTGAGGAGATTCCGGATCTCCTGAAAAAGGCCTTTATCGCCAGTGAAGACAGTCGTTTTTATGAGCATCAAGGGCTTGATTTTATGGGCATTGCCCGGGCTATGGTCAAGAATATCGAGGCGCGGCGGATTGTTCAGGGTGGTAGTACGATCACCCAGCAGGTGACCAAATCGCTTTTGCTGACCCCGGAGCGTAAGTTTAAAAGGAAGATTAAAGAGGCGATCCTCGCCTATCGTATCGAAAAATATCTTTCCAAAGATGAAATTCTCTTTATCTACCTCAATCAGATTTACTTAGGGCACGGTATGTATGGGGTTGAGATGGCTTCTCAGCGCTATTTCGGTAAGAAGACCCGTGACCTGAATTTGGCTGAAATGACGATTATTGCCGGGATGCCGAAAGCCCCAAGTAATCTTTCACCGATTAACAATCCTAAACGATCAGCCGCGCGTCAGCGTTATGTTTTAGGCCAGATGCTGGCGCAGGAATTTATTACCAGGGAACAGTTGCAAACTGCACTTTTGACCGACGTGGTGCTCGTTTCCCGGGCCGACCCTTCGGCTAAAACCCCCTATTTTACCGAACATGTGCGCCGCTATCTGGAAAAAAAATATGGTTATGATCAGCTCTATAAAGAGGGTTTGCAGGTCTATACCGGGGTTGATGTTGCCTGGCAGCAGGGGGCCCGTAAAGCTATCGATCAAGGCTTACGTGATCTGGCCAAGAGGCGGGGTTTTCGAGGTGCCTTTCTGCGTTTGACAAATGCTTTAGAGCGGGATGAATTTATTGCGAATTTGAAAAAAGAGCGGGAAACTCTTGTTCATGCCGGTCTGGAGGTGGGGCGTTACTGTAAAGCCTTGGTGCTTGAAGTCGATGATGAGAAAAAAAATGTGATCCTTGATCTTGGCGGTCAACCGGCGCTGCTTGCTCTTAAAGATATGGCCTGGGCCAAGCGGCCCGAGGCCGATGGCACGCGTCATTTCCGGGCCCGGATCAAAAAACCTTCTGCGGCTCTGGAAGCTGGCGATGTTGTGCTGGTCAGAATTAAAAAAGTAAGCGGGGAGGTTGTCTTAGAAGTTCGGGTGACTCTGGAAGAGGAGCCCGAGGCCGAGGCTGCCTTGCTTGCCTTGGAGCCGAAAACCGGACTCGTTCAGGCCATGGTTGGCGGTAAAAATTTTCAGGCCAGTGAATTTAACCGCGCGATTCAGTCGCGGCGTTCGCCGGGATCTGCGTTTAAACCGATCATCTATGCCGCCGGTCTCGACCACGGTTTGACCCCGGCCTCGATTTTTCTCGACAGCCCGATAGTCTACAAGGACGGTGGGGATGACTGGAGCTCCGCCTGGAAACCGCGTAATTATGAGCAGAAATTCTATGGCCCGACAACCGTTCGTCAAGCTCTGATCCATTCTCGTAACCTTGTGACTATAAAAATGCTGCGCCAGGTTGGTATAAAAAGAGTAATCAAATATGCGAGAAAATTGGGTTTTACCTCAACCCTGAATGCCGATTTGACTCTGGCTTTGGGTTCATCCGGGGTCTCGTTGATGGAGCTGACTACGGCTTACGGCGTGTTTGCCAATCAGGGCCGTCTTATTAAACCGGTTTTTGTTAAACGGGTTGAGGATCGCCATGGTCAAATCCTCGAAGAGCGTGAAGGCGTGGCCGCAATGGGTTTTGAATTATCGTCGTTATTGCCGCCCGAATCAGAGCCGGTTATTTCACCCCAGACCGCCTACCTGATGACCAGTATGTTGGCCGATGTGGTTAAAAGGGGCACCGGCCGCCGGGCCGACCGGGCTTTAAAAAGACCTTTAGCCGGTAAAACCGGAACCACTAATGATTATTATGATGCCTGGTTTATGGGTTATGCACCCCAACTCGTGACCGGGGTCTGGGTTGGTTTTGATGATCTCAAACCTTTAGGCCGTCATGAAACCGGTTCTCGAACCGCCTGTCCCATCTGGATCGATTTTATGAAAGTTGCTCTGGCTGAGCTCCCGCCGGAAAACTTTACAGTGCCGGCCGGGATCGTTTTTGCTAATATCGATGAAAAAACCGGCCTGCTGGCCGTGCCGGAAAGTGAAAAGACCATTTTTGAGTGCTTCAAAGAGGGTACGGTTCCGACGGAACTCTCTCGTCCGGTCTCGCCGGAAGAGCTTGAAGAGAGCCTTTTTAATGATGAATGACTACTGACCACTGAGGTAGTAATGGCTAAAATTGATGCATTACTGAAATTGATGATTGAACATAAGGCTTCCGACCTGCATGTCACCTCGGGTTCGCCGCCGCTTTTGCGTATCAATGGTGAGCTTGAGCGTATTGCTTATCATGAACTGAGTGAGGAAGAGGTCAAACTGCTGGTTTATGAGATTATTCCGCAATCCGGAATTGAGCATCTTGAAGCCGAATTCGACCTTGATTTTGCCTATGAAATTGCGGGGGTCGCCCGTTTTCGGGCCAATATCTACTTTAAACATGGTGGCTTAGGCGCCGCTTTTCGTCTGATTCCGCATGATATATTGACTTTCAGTGAGCTGGGTCTGCCGCCGGCGGTTCGTGAACTCTCTCGTTTGCGTAAAGGGCTGGTGATTGTTACCGGGCCCACCGGGAGTGGGAAATCTACCACTTTGGCAGCCATGGTCGATCTCTTAAATAAAGAGCGTAAAGCCCATGTCATTACCCTTGAAGACCCCTTGGAGTTTGTCCATGAAAATCAGACCTGTCTGATCATGCAGCGCCAGGTCGGGGTTCATGTTGAGAGTTTTGCCAGTGGTCTAAGGGCGGCTTTACGTGAAGATCCAAATGTTATTATGGTAGGTGAGATGCGGGATTTGGAGACTATCGCTTTAGCGATTACCGCCGCCGAAGTCGGCCTGCTCGTATTTGGAACTTTGCATACCAGCAGTGCCGCAAAAACGGTCGATCGGATAATTGATGCTTTTCCTCAGGATCAGCAGGCTCAAATTCGGACGATGCTCAGTGATTCGTTGAAAGGGGTAATCGCTCAGCAGCTGCTCAAAAGAGCCGATGGTCAAGGGCGGATTGCCGCACTTGAAATTCTGGTTGGCAATCAGGCGGTTGGTAATTTGATTCGGGAGGGTAAGACTTTTCAGATTCAATCAATTCTTCAGACCGGTAAAAAACTCGGCATGCAGACAATTGATCAGCATTTAAAGGAGCTGGTTGCCCAAGGCTTGGTTACATCTCAAGAGGCCTCTCTTTATGCCGAGGAGAAGTCCCTTTTTGCCGGTTAACGGTTTATGGATGATGGTGAAAAAGTTGCCTATCATATTTTCACTCACTATTTATTAACTGCCAATCATCATTGACCACCTCTCGTAAGTCCCGCAAATCTTCATCCATCAGGCGGCAACCTTCAAGCATCATCGCTTCAGTGCTGCCGAAAATATTTCGTTCCGGTAGCCGTTTTGGGGTTGTGACTTGAAAAAAACCATTTTTCCAGGTCAAAAGTTCATAGATGGCAGTTTCACCCTTCAGCTCTCCACATCCGGCATAGATGATTTCACCCAGGTGCAGGTAGACTTCGGCCGAATTGTTTTCCTGATCCTGCAGGGTTATCAGGGCATCCTTCTCCCGGTTGGCAAGAATCTGGATGGTCTCCATAAAGCCCATCTCCTCCAGAGAGCCGGAAACCCCACCGTCGGGGGTCTGCTTGTCTTGTCTGTGGCTACGTTGAATCAGGCGGTTGAGTTTTAGAAAAGCAACCTGCGTACTACTCTCTTTAGAGATGAAATCGTCGGCTCCTGCCAACAGGGCTCTGGAAACAGGCTCTTCCCGGATTTCCGAAGAGAAAAAGAGAAACGGTAAAGTTTCATTTGTTTTTTTGACGGATTCACAGAAGGCTATGCCGTCGTAATTTTCATGGGCTACCTCACTTATAATCAGAATGACCTGCTGTTGTTCCAGATGGGTACGGGCTTGATCGGCAGTCAGGACAAAGCTGATTTCATAGCTTTCCTTGATCAGACGAGCGTATAAATCCCCTTGATCACGTTCAAAAGAGGGGTCGATAACCAGAATCGTACCACTGCTTTTCGTTAGTCCCGTCAGATGTTGCTCGTGGCTGATGATCTGGAGCAACTCTTCGGCCAGTTGACGGTCGATCAAACCTTCAGGTTCATTATTGAGGTGTTGGCGAAAAAGATCCGCAGTAATCTCTTTTGCCGTATCCGTTGCTCTCCCAAGTCCATTAATGAACCAGAGAAGCAGGGTCATAATTCTGGCTTCGAGCGGAGCCTGGGCAGCCGGCTGGTTTATTTGGGTGATGATTTCCGAAAGCGCGAAACTGTCTTCGATCTCTTTTAGGAGGGCCGCGGATTTTTCATAAGGAAGCACCGGAATGAGTGAGAGGATATTGTTCTCCCCACTTTCGTCGGCAGGGTTTTCGTAGAGGCCGATCTCCTTTAGATAGATGGCCAGGAGCAGGGCCTCCTGGCTCTTTCGTTTGAGTCCTAAGGAGGTCGCCATAAGCCGGGCATAATGGGCGGTGAGGTGACAGCTTTTGGTGGTTTCCGGATTGTCTCTGGTCAAGGCGTTAAAGAGAAGTTTGACGGTCGCCAGATAGTTGCGGAAAAGCTCCTCCGGAGAGAGCTCTTCGCCGAGCATAATGCCGCCGAGGCTGCCGAAATAACGGATCTCCGCTATCCGTTTATGCTCTTTGAGGAACGCTTCAAGGCGTCGGGTTTGCGAGAGGAAAACCCGTCTTTTCAAAAGATAAACTGCATCCTCTTGCAAGAGTTCCTTGATCGCTTCCTCTTCATCAATCACCGCCGCAACCCGGTATCCTTCATGTGATAGAAGAGTGCTGATAGCGTTGCGAATTTTGTGGTCGGGTTCAATCAGGATAATCCTTTTGCCCAAAGCCTGGGGCCGGTTTTCAGCCGAAAACTTTTCGCCGCTACCCGGTTTTGCTTTGCCGGTTTCTCCATTAATGTCGAAATCGATAATTTTAAAGTCGAAGGGGAGTTCAATCCCTCGTTTTTCCCTTTTGACTTGTTGTTTCAAATAGTATCGGCTGATTGCATCATTAATCTCGATACGGGAGGCGACCCGCCAATCAATTTTAGCCCCGCCGGCCAATTGGCTGACCTTACTTTTACAAATGGCGTTTTCGGGCTGACAACTGACGATGGTAAATCGTTGCTTCAGGTTCTCTCCAATCGGCAGGCCCAGAATAGACTGCACAACTTTGATCGGGAAG
>JAYEGS010000357.1:0-8396 GCA_034659215.1 Pseudomonadota bacterium
TAATATTAAGCACTTATCGTTAATTCGGTAAGTGCTTTTTTGTTGCCATGGGATTCTGCGGCCCACTTTTATTTGTTATCAATATTCTTTTGTATCGTGATCAATTTTACCAGATGATGGCTGCCACTTGGGTTTTTAGAATTAATTTTCTTTGTTTGGCTGGGCAGGCTCCACCAACAAAGAACTTATAATCCGTTGGCCGGGGGTTCAAATCATCCCTGGCGCGCCAATAAAATAAAGCACTTATCGAGTTTCTCGGTAGGTGCTTTTTCTTTATGTAGCAATCTTGTAGCACTGAATTTTACTTTAAAGAAATGTTGGGTTGAAGTTGTAATGCTTAACCGACAACTCCTTAATGTTGGTTCGTTGCAAGAATTATCGTATTTTTATTACCACTATGATCAAAATGGGTATTGTGTTTTAGAGGTATCTGTGCTTAAGAGGATGTTGCACGTATTACGGTGAAGCTCAAGTTTGTGGTTTAGTGGGAACGTTGAGATTGCCAGTAACAAGGAATGCTCGGTAACAATTTCACTCCGACCCCGTTTAATCCCTATAGTATCAAACAAGGTGGGGCGAAGAGTATTAACCCGAACTGTCGGCAATATAATCCAATTGTTTTGAATTGAGGAGATACACAATGGTAGAACTGCCAACCCAAATAAGGTTTCCGACAGCCAGTGACCATCGGGGCAGATACGCTTCCTTCCATGCTCCCTTTTTTCCAGTTTCCACAATAAAAAATAGCTACCACTTTTTTTTACGGGAATAATGTTATGAATAGACAATTGAAGGCAGACATTGTGAAAGTTTTAAACCAAGCAATAAAACCCTGAAAACACTGGATCAAACGATAAAAATGGAATCTGAAAATAAATTTGTTCTTATTGCGAATAACGAACATGAGTTGCTCTATTCTTTTGAGCAGCAACTTGCCGATCACCAGAAAGGATTTACAATAATTGCAGTTGAAGATGGCGATAAAGCGATCAAAAAACTGGCTCATGATGATATTTCCCTAGTGGTAACGGATCTGAACATACCCAATACAGATGGGTTTGGTCTGCTTTCTCACATAGTAGAATTTTACCCAGATATTTCCGTTATTGTCATGACCGAATCCAGCAATGCGGAAATGGAGAGCCTTATTCTTGAAGCCGGAGCAGTGGGATGCATTAATAAACCTTTTGAGGCCAGTGAACTGGTCGGGCTCGCTTCCAACTGGCTGCAGCGTGAGGCCGATGGTGGCACCCTCCGTAATGTATCCTCGGGTATGTTTTTGCAGTTTATTGAAATGGAGCAGAAAACCTGCACAATCCGTTTGATAGACAAGGCATCAGGTAAAAGAGGGGTTCTTTTTTTTCGGAATGGTGAACTTCTGGACGCACGCGTAAACGGCTTGGCAAAAGGCGAAGAGGCCGCATATCATATTTTCAGTTGGGACGAGGTTACGCTTTATATTCAAAACAGTTGCCGCTGTTATGAGAAAAAGATCGCAGGGGACCTTCATACAATCCTGCTTGAAGCAATGCGACTGAAAGACGAAGCAGTAGTCATCGTTCCGACGACAGTCGTGGATGCAGGAGTCTCTGAATCGAATGCAGCCGGAGGCCGCAGCAAGCGGCGTGATTACCGGGTAATAACAAAGCTCTCAGATTTTGTTTATGTAGAGTTTTTAATGGAAATAGCAACGGGGAGCAGTAAGCATTATCGCTTGAATGTAATCAACTATTCCAGTCATGGCATCGGGATTATTGTTTCGGAAAAAGATTTTGATTTATTGAGATTTTTGAAAAAAGGGGACGCAATCAAAAACGTTACATTTTCTGCAAGTTGGTCATTGAATACAGTGGATGTGATCGTCAAACATATCTCAAAAATGGAAAATGGACCTCATGCCGGGGTGTATGTGGTCGGAGTGGAAACTCGTGAATTGATCACGAATGCGCAACCTTCACAAAAAAAATAAATAACTAAAATATGATGGTTCCGTAAAAAAGTCTTTCATCTGATTTTCAATTTTTGATTTTTACCAAAGCTTTCATGTTGAAATTTAAATTTAAATTTCAACATGATCTTCTTTGATATGGTTGACAACAATCAAGGACGTACGTAATGACGCAATCGCCATTAACGAATGCAAATATGGCCTACCGACAACTATCCATCAATACACTAGTACCCAATCGTCAGGCCGGTGTTAAGCTGTTTTTACGCACTGGCAAAAACAGCTTCGTTCTTTTTATCAACACCACCAGCCATATTTCTGCTGCGAAACTCGAGCAACTCCAACAAAACAACGTCAAGCACCTCTACCTCAACACAACCGATCAGCAAGGCTACCTGAACTATCTCAAAGAAAACCTTTCAGCCATCCTTAGCAATCCAGAATTAACGGACAACGATAAAGCTGAAATCATCTACGATACCGCCAGCAGCATTACTGAAGATCTTTTTTTAAAACCCAGCACGAATGGAATCAAACAGACACGAAATCTAGTTAATTGCATGATCGACACAATTAGTCATTCACCTAAAACCAGCAAGCTGCTAATGATGATCACCAGTCAGGACTACTACACTTACACCCACTCTATCAACGTCGGCATCTACGCCATCTCAATGATGCGTAAAGTTAAGCCATCAATCAGTGATACGGAGCTCAAAACCTTAGGCCTGGGTTTTTTTCTACACGATCTTGGTAAAACCAGAATTCCCAACACCATAATCAACAAGCAAGGGCCTCTCGATCAATTCGAATGGCAACTTATGCAAGAACATCCTATGTTAGGAGTGGAGCTGGTTCATAAAATGGGGGAAGAGAGTCCTGCTATTACCGATATAATCCTTACCCACCATGAACGCAATTGTGGCTCGGGTTATCCTGGAAAACTTACCCGAAATGAAATCTCTCTGCCGGGAAAGATCTGCGCTCTTTGTGACGTTTTCGATGCCTTAACCACTAAACGACCCTACAAGAAAGCCCTTTCAACTTTTGAGTCATTAAAGCTCATGAAGAATGAACACCGTGAACAGTTTGATATGGAGCTACTGAATCAGTTCATCATTTTATTTACTTGAAGGTCATTTCAAAAGCAACCAGCAGTCCGGTTCTTTTTTTATCCCTCTCTTCAGTACCTCATATTGACATTTACGTTTAGCCGATTATAATTAGTAGAATAAAGCCACACCTGCTGTGAGGCAGGGTCGGAAAGCCACGAGTCTTGCGAAAGCATTTTTTCGTTAAAACAAGACAGCCGGGTTGCCTAAAGTAACATAAGTGTGATGTTGCAAACAGGGCAATCCGGTTTTTTTGTTTTTGTTCGATGATTCAGAACGGTGTCCTGATTACATGTGAGTTGTAATCATTCTTTTTACTTTTGAATTTTTCTCTTCTTGTCTTGTTGAAATTTCAACCCAGAGTGGCTGGGCGTCTGTTAATTTAACCGAAGGAGGTAGCCATGAAAAAGATGCTGTTATTAACTGTGTTGATGGTGATGTTTTTTGTTCCGGCCCTGGCTCTTGCCGGAGAAGTGGTAGGAACCGTTCAAGGGTTGCAATGTGTGACAACGGGTAAAACCTGTCCTATAGGTAAAGAGGATCCGGTTATTGCCGCAGAAAGAGTTTTTGTTGTCCTTGCTGCTGACGGTGACTATTTCTTCGTTCCAAATCTGGATCGTGCGATTATGGCACGCAATATTACTGAACAGGTCAAGGTTGCCGGCGTGATTAATAAAAAATATAGATCTATTACCGCCAAAACTTTTCAGGTTATGCAGGATGACGGCAAATGGAAAACGACCTGGTCGGAAGAGATTGAGAATGAAATGCTTGAAGAGCTTTATAGTTCCAGCGGCGGCAAGTAACCTGAAAACAGACCAAACAACAGATATTTGTTATTTCATCTAGTTGAAAAAACCCCTGCGATAAGGTCAGGGGTTTTTTTATAGCTACATTCTTTTCATTATTGATGGAGTTGTTTATGGCCCTTGATCTCGAGGCTAGAGGAAGGAAAATCGGCCCGCTTGTCAGAGAATATTCGTGGCGGGATGTTATTCTCTATGCACTTGCAGTGGGGGCCGGTTCCTCAGAAATGGAGTACTGTTACGAGAAGAAGTTGAAAGTGCTGCCGACCTTTTCCCTGGCCACCACATTTGATTTTTTCTGGCGCTTGGCTCAGGAGGCTAATATCGATCTTGCCGGCATTTTACACGGTGAACAGGAGTTAATTTTTCATAATCAGATACCGCTTGAAGGGGAGATGGTTACTGAGGGGAGGGTTGTCAACTACTACGACAAGGGCATGGAGAAAGGTGCTTTGGTGGTGGGTGAATGTGAGACCTGCACGGCTTCCGGCCTCCCTCTTTTTACCAGTATCTACTCTCTTTTTGCTCGTTTCGATGGCGGCTTCGGCGGCACTCTGTCGGCTCCGGGTACACGAGTTGTTTATCCTGATGTAGAACCCACTTTTGTTATCGATGCCTTGCCTTTAGTGGATCAGCACCTGCTTTATCGGCTTACGGGTGATTATTTTGAGGTTCATGTGGATCCTGAATTTGCAAGAAACTCAGGCTTTGAAAAACCGATTATGCATGGAGCCTGTACGATGGGTTATGGGTGTCGGGCTCTGGTTGGTAAGTTAATGCCCGGAGAGCCTGAAAGAATGAAGCGGCTGGCCTGCCGTTTTTCCCGTTTTCTCTATCCCGGGGTGCCGATTCAGACGCTTATCTGGCCGCTGGCGCCAGGAAAAGCTTTGTGGCGGGTAGTGGATGCTGAAAGCGGACTGACGTTGATTGATAATGGTGTTTGTGAGTACTGATTTTTAATCTATTGCACTACTCCTTGACTGATGAGAGAGTCCCGTAAAGATTCAACCCGGCGTCGATTGACGCCAAAATCCGAATAGCCTAAACGTGCGGCCGAGCGGATCGCAATGATCCCTTCGGCGGGGCGCAGATGGAGTTCAAGGTCGTCAACAAAGCCGAAGAGGGCACTTCGGCATTCAGCGTGAAGATAATCTGTTGTCTCATTGACAATACGAGTACGAGGCAACTTCAAGACGAGTTCCCGGGCAACTTGAAAGGCTTCGGAGGGCGGCACAATAAGTTGAAGCGGGGGAATGTTGTGCTTGCTGTCACGGGCATCACTGGAAACGCAGTTCGGTGATTTTGGGCAGGGAGTCAGTTCGGAATCGGAGATTCCGAGGTTTGCAGGGGTATTGTCGGTGCAGGAAAGAAGGGGCATGGTGACCAGTAAGAGCATAGCCCCGATGGCGAAAAATCTGGGAATTGGCATAATTTCTCCATAACGCCGCAATCGAGAAAATTGGCGGTTTTCGGTCGCGCGCTATTTAGGTTTGGCGGTAAGGGTACTTAGGCTGGCCATCGGCTACTGCTCCTTTTCGCAGGCAACATCCTGACCGCAGGTGCAGGCCCGGCCTTTGAAGTTGAAGAAAAATTTGAGACCCTTACGGACTCTGTCCGAAAATATTTTTTGCGAAAAAACCGAACCCACCACTTTTTTGTTAATCTCGCTCAGGGTGGGATAGGGGTGGATGGCCGAGGCAATTTTTGATAAGCCGACATTGCCGTTCATGATCGCCACCCATTCACTTAAGAGCTCTCCGGCATGAGATCCCAGAATCTGAATGCCAAGGGGTTTCTCTTTGCTGTCGAGCAGCAATTTGATCCGGCCGACACTCTCTCCTTCGCTTAGCCCTCGGTCGTTATCGTTGAACTCTTCGCTCCACACCGAGTAGTTGATACCGGCCGCTCCGGCACTTTTTTCATTCATACCGATGCCGGCCAGTTCCGGATGTGTGTAGGTACACCAGGGCACATGGGTGTAATTGGCTTTTTTGGGGATATGAAAAATGGTATTACTTAGAACCACTCCGCCCTCATAGCCGGCCACATGCGTGAATTGATAACCGCCGATAACATCACCGGCCGCATAGATATGTTTATGGCTGGTTTTCAGGTAGCGGTTCACCTTGATTCCCTTGCGGTCGAAAGGCACATCGATTTTTTCGAGCCCGAGCCCGGCAACGTTGGGAGCCCGGCCCATGGCCACAAGGATAGTTTCGGTTTTGAAACTTAAAGTTTCACCCGATTGTTTTTTTACCACCACCTCTCGTTCGGAACCGAGATCTTTAACCCGAACGATAGCCGTGTTCATCTCAAAGTTAACCCCCTCCGTCGCTAAAACCTGTTGGACAATGTCGGCCAAATCTTGGTCTTCTTTACTTAATATCTGGCCGCTGCGCTGGATTACCGTCACTTTAGTGCCGAGTCGGCAGAAGGCTTGCGCCATTTCGATGGCAATCGGTCCGGCTCCGAGAATGATCATTGAGCCGGGAAGCTTCTTGAGCAGAAAAATATCGCGGTTGGTGAGATAAGGTGTCTGATCAAGACCGGCAACCGGAGGGGCGGCTGAGGAGGATCCGGTGGCGATCACCCAGGTGCGGGCGGAAATTGATTTGCCGTCCAGATCAATGGCATGTTCGTCGCGAAACTCAGGATCTCCGAATTCAACCTGGACGCCGAGCTTGCAGAAGCGTTCTGTCGAGTCATGTTTTTGGATGGCACCGATTACCGATTGGATTCGGTTAGATACGGCAGAAAAATCAACCGGCGGCAATTCAATTTCAGGCAGGCCGAATTTTGGCCCGTTTTTCATGAGATGATAGACGTGGGCGGTTTTGATCAGGGTCTTACTGGGTACGCAACCATAATGGAGACAATCGCCACCCAATACTTTTTCTTTCTCTATCAGTAAGGTTTTTGCGCCAAGTTGAGCCGCACCGGAAGCCACCGTAAGTCCTGCAGCTCCACCACCGATAATGCCTATATCATAGTCATAGTTAGCCATGCTGTTTCTGCCCCCGCTACTGGAATGGTTGCAAACGTAGTTTTTACACCATAGAAAACTAAAAAGGTTGCCTTAGCCTAGCACTTCGTTCTATAGTATGTCAAGCTATGTGGATCAGGTATTAGTTATAATTGAGATTGGTATTGCAAGTTTTATGGCGTGGCGTTATAACCTGATATTGGTTGGACTTGGGTTAACGGGTGGAGAAGGTAGGGGGACAGGTTGCAGGCTGGCTTTAAGCTATGACATCAAGGTTTTGGCCCAGACCGCCTTCGGCGAGGATCAGGGCTACTTGTTGCTGTGCTTCAGCAATTTGTTGGAGCATCGCGACTTGCGTTTGCAGGCTGGCTTGTTGCTGTTGAGCAGCAACGGCCATGGCCATCATGCTGTTGCTTGATGCGGAACTGATCTCCATAATTACTTCCTTAAAGTTATTTACAACCTTCCATATCGACAATAAATAGTTAAACTTTAGTTTTTTATCAAATTTTTACTGGGGACAAGTTTATGTCTGTACAGATATCGGGAAATGGTGCATTAGGCAAAAGAAAATGGCTGCCCTTGACGTTTTCTTTGCGTTTTATTTTGAAACATATGAATCTTCTGGGTTTGAGCCTGCTGCTTATGTTCTGTATGGCTCTGTTGACCTGGTTGGGCTACCTGGTAACGGTACATTTCGTTGATGGTTTGACCGGCCACTTTTTTCAGCAGGCTCCCGAGGCTGCCGGTATTGTTGGATGGTTTAAGGTTAAGGGTTGGTCGGTTTTGAAGTGGGTGTTTCTTGTGTTTTCGCGAGTTATAGCCTTCTATCTGGCTTTTCTGGTTTCCTATAGTCTGACCTCTCCCGGCTATGCTTTTCTCAGCGTTTCAGCCGAAAAAAAGTATCTCGGTGAAGAGTTTGCCGGTGATGATGGTTTTACTTGGGCGGGGGTCGTGAAAGATTTGGTCGAGGGCTGTAAAATCGGCGCTTTTGGTTTGGTTGTTACGTTTGCCGCACTTTTTCTTAACCTCATTCCGGTAGCCGGAGCCGGGCTGGTTATTTTTTTGTATATCTTCTATTCCGCTTTGATGTTTATCGATTATCCCGCTTCTCGTCAGCGTTGGAGTCTGGGGGAAAAGTTGGGCTGGATTAAGAATCAATGGCCGCGCGCCTTGCGCCTCGGCTGGCTTCCGGCTCTGATCAGTATGATTCCGGTGGTCAACATCTTTTTTATGGCTCTCTTCTTTCCTCTTTTTACGGTTCACGCAACCTTGAATTTTGTGGTCGTACCATCTATTTCCGAGCCCTGATTCCCCTACATTATAAGAGAGAGGTGAAATTTATAATTATGACACCGGCGATCAACTGTTGCATAAGTTTCGGTCACGACAAAGGCCTTGACTTTGTATACAGTATATATTATAGGGCGCGACCTTGTGTTTTTTTTAGCAAATGTTTGCGGGTTTTGTGAAAAAAACTTCAACACCAAATAGTATATAACTAAATTTTTATTAAAGGAGTAAGATCGTGAACAGGATTGTCGCGA
>JAYEGS010000358.1:0-1576 GCA_034659215.1 Pseudomonadota bacterium
GCATGATGCTGGTAAAATCGGAATTCCGAATGCTGTGTTGGAAAAGCCGGCCAGACTAGACGCTGAAGAGTGGAAGATTATGAGGACTCATCCAATTCTGGGGCATCGCATTCTTTCTCAAAATGATACTCCGCTTTTTAAGATGGCAGCGGATATTGCCTTGCATCATCACGAGAAATGGGATGGTTCCGGATACCCGGAAGGACTGGCTGGTTCCGATATTCCGCAAAGTGCAAGGATTGTTGCCATTGTTGATGTTTTTGACGCTCTGACTATGAAACGTCCATATAAGGAAGCTTGGTCGGAGAAGGCTGCGTTTGCAGAAATTCGCAATTGTGTCGGCAGTCATTTTGACCCGGAATTGATGACCTGTTTTTTTGATGTTCATGAAGAGATAGTGATCAAATCCTCTTTTAAAAATGAACCCTAAAGTGTGTGAATGACATTGGTGACCACACCCCAAATTTCAAAACTCATTGCACTGGTGATCTCAGTCGGGCTGTAATCTCGGTTTTCCGGGAGTAGAAAGACTTTTCCCTCAATTATTCTGATTCTTTTTACGGTTAATTCACCATCAATGATGGCAATGACAACCTTTTTATCGGTCGCTTCAAGGGCGCGGTCGACAATTAAGATGTCGCCGGAGTGGATACCAGCCTCAATCATAGAATCACCCTTGACTTTGACGAAGAAGGTTGCCGCCGGGTGTTGGATGAGGTGTTTGTTTAAGTCAAGCCGGTTTTCAATGTAATCATCGGCCGGTGATGGAAATCCGGCGGAAACCGGAGCCAGGAAAAGTGGCCGTTGGTTATCAGTTGACTGCTCCGGTTGGTATACGACTTCAATAGTAGTGTTCATAATCCCTCCATCCCTCTAATCTAATTCATTAATACCATGTACTTGGTTAAAATAAAAGCGGGCTGTTTCCTGGAAAGGAGGCAGCCCGCTTTTTTAGGTCTTAAAATCGGTTAGTGATGCTATTTGAAATAGGCCCCCCAGAGATCATATAAGAGAGCATTACCGCCGCCGGCGCCCGGTTCAACTGCAACATATTCACCGGGCTCATAGATCTTAACCAGAACGTAGGCACTTTGGTGGCCGACGATAACCGCATCGGTGGCCAATCTAAAGAAAGTATCATCTTCGCCCATAGTCCAGATTTCGGGAGTCGCACCGGTAAAGGGCAAGCGGATAATGGAGGCCGGCAGAGCTGGACGGGTGCCGCTGTGAGGATCTACTCCATGCGGTGCATGAAGCTCATAGCGCAGGGTATAGGCTTGAGCAAAGCCACGTCCGCTCAAATAGACATCTTCCTTACCTCCGACTACAAAGCCGATTGCCGTGAGCAGCGGTTTAAGTTCGCTCGGAATATAGCAATTTGTTTTGTCCATCCACGGCCCATTGACGACCTGTTGTTCATATTGGGTTGCCTGTTCTTCAGGGGTCAACAGAGTCTTGTCAACGCCAAAGATCGAGTCGCCTTGAACGGTTCCATCCGAGGCCAGAGAAAAGAGGGCTTCAGCGTGGTGGTGGCTAAGTTTAAGGATATCTTTTTGCCGGGCACCGAGAATCCGCA
>JAYEGS010000359.1:0-8332 GCA_034659215.1 Pseudomonadota bacterium
AAGCAATTATTTTTTGTGACAAGCCTTACAAGAAGTCGGCCCGGTCTTTTTACCGGCTTTCTTCAGATCTTTATGACAATCTTTACAGTTCTTATGGAGAGCATTTTTGCTGGAAAGTGCTTTGCCATCTTTTTTGGCTTTATGACATTCGCTACATTTTTTCGGCGCGTCTTTACCATCCCAAGTATGATGACAGGTTTTACAATCAGGAGTCGCCGCATTATGCTTGTCATGGTTATAGACAACTGCGGGTTTTTTATGTTTGCCGTCGGCCTTGGTAATCTTAAGGTCACCAGCTGGTCCCGCCGGAGTTGCAAAAGCAAATGCTCCCACGGCCAGGAATGCTACCACCACTACTAACGCAATAATTTTCTTCATGAAATCTCCTCCATCTTACTTGTTAAGTTAACTAACTATGTGATAAATATTACATCGTTCACGAACGGCGTATACAAAATAATAAAGACGTTGTCAAGTTAATATCAAACCAAAACATCTAAAAAAATAAGCCACTTAAGTCAATCTTAAAAGTCCTCTTAAGCAACCCCTCTTAAACAATCATGGCCACGATCTTCCCGACCAGCTTGTCAATTCCGACAGCTATCTCTCGTAAACCGGGCCCCAACATATAGGCCGGAGTGGTCACCAAACGATTGCGCTGATCAACGACGATATCGTCGACCGGACAATCGTGGTGTTGAGCCCCGAAAGATTCAAGCAGTTTTGCCGTCGCCAAGTCATTGCCGATCGTCACTTCAGGTTTAAACACACCTAAGGCCCGAGCCAGAACTGCCGGCGCAATACAGATTGCACCTATCGGTTTTTTAACTTTATGCATCTCCTGCAGGAGCCGTAAAACCTCAGGATGAACCTCGGTTTGCTCTCCAGCAAGTGCAAAATCGGATAAATTTTTCGCCGCCCCGAAACCGCCCGGCAAAATCACGGCATCGATATCAGAGGCTGAAACATCGGCCAAATCACTGATCTCCCCCCGAGCAATTCGGGCTGATTCAACCAATACATTACGGCTCTCGCTAACGGCTTCACCGGAAAGATGATTTACGACATCGCGCTGCTCGGTATTCGGCGCCAGACAAAGACGCTCAACCCCAAGACGATCCAGAGCCAACATAGTTAAGACCGCTTCGTGAATCTCCGAGCCGTCATTAACCCCGCAACCCGCCAATAGAACCCCTATTTTAGCCATCATCGCACTCCTATTAACTGTTATCGAAGGAAAATTTAATTTTTCAATAAATAAATTAATCCAGTTTCTCTGCCAGATAGAGGGTGGCAATTCCAAAAGTCAAACTATGATAGCGGCACTGCCGGAATCCGGCCTCTTTGAGCCAGCCGGAAAATTCGTCACAAGAAGGAAATTTCGCCACTGAATCAGGCAGATAGCGATAGGCGCTACGCCGGGCAAAAAGTCCGCCGACAAGCGGCAAAACCTTAAAAAAATAGAGATTGTAGAGGGCTCGCAACCAAGCCACCTGAGGCTGGGAAAACTCAAGTACGGCAAGACGGCTATGAGGCCGCAAAACTCGATAAAATTCAGCTAAGGCCTTTTTCTTGTCAACCACGTTGCGAATCCCGAAGGCAATCGTCAAAAGATCAAAATCCGCATCAGGAAAGGGCAGCTCTTCGGCTGACGCCGCAACCAGCTCAATCTCGGCTTGAGCCTGATCAATCTTGACTTGGGCCAAATCAAGCATCGCCTGACTGAAATCAAGCCCGACAATCCGCGCCTGAGGCGCTTTTTGGCGCAATTCCAGACTAACGTCACCGGTACCACAGGCCACATCAAGAATCGACTCGGTCTCTTTCCGTAAAGCCATGTGTGAGAGCGTCCGCCGCCACCCACGATCAATACCAAGACTTAAAAGACGATTAAGAAAATCGTAACGCGGAGCAATCGCCGAAAACATCTCGCGAATTGCCTGGGTTCGATTTTCATGGTCAACGGGCTTGCTTAAATTATCATTTCTCAAAATTATTCTTTCTCATCCTCGGTTGCCGAGTTAACGATATCATCAACCACTTCTGAGGTTTCCGGAAGTTCACTAACTTCCCCTTCGGGGCTATCTACGGCATCAATTTCACCAAGCTCCATGCGCTCTTGAAAACTTCGTTCGGCCTCCACCCCTTCCGGCAGCAGAGCCACTGAAACCAACCGCTCTTTCTCTTGGTCAATCCGAAAAACCCGAACCCCCATGGTGTTGCGACCGACTACCGAGACATCGGCAACCCGGTTACGGGTAATCTTACCGGCATCGGTAATCATCATGATCTGATCAGCGTCACTAGCCTTGAGCAGGGCTACTACGCGGCCATTTCTTTCGTTCACCTTAATCGTAATCACACCTTTGCCGCCACGAGAACGCATCGGGTAGTCATCTATCGGGCTGCGCTTACCAAAACCGTTTTCAGTAATCGTCAAAACCGTCGCCTCCTCCCCGGAGAAGATCTCTAAGCCAACCAGCTGATCATCTTCCGCCATCCGGCAACCGATCACGCCTTGCGAAAGCCGACCGGTCGGCCGCATTTTAGCAACCGGAAAATGGATCGCCTGCCCCTGACTCGTACCGAGCAAGATCGAATCACTCTCACGCGCAATTTTAGCGGCAATCATCTCATCGCCTTCCCGCAATGTAATACAGCGAATCCCGCTTCTCCTGATTTTTTCCAAAGAGGCGAGATCAAGTTTTTTGATAAGCCCAGCACGGGTCGTCATAATGACAAAGTTATCTTCACCAAACTCACTTAACGCCAAGACCGCGGAAACCTCTTCACCCTCGCCCAGCTGCAAGAGATTAACCAACGCCTTACCCCGCGAAGTCGTACCTCCTTCAGGTGCTTGATAGACCTTGAGGCGGAAAGCTCGGCCCTGATTCGTAAAAAAGGTCAGATAATCATGGGTCGAGGCGACAAACATGCGCTGGACAAAATCACCATCCCGGGTCTCCATTCCCAGACGGCCGCCAGCCCCGCGATTATAGCTGCGATAAGTACTAAGCGCGGTTCTTTTTATATAACCCTGACGCGAGATAGTGACCACCATCTCTTCCACTTCAATCAGATCTTCAATCTGCAATTCACTGCCGTCATCAACAATTTCACAGCGGCGTTCATCACCATAAGTTTCACGAATCTCTTCAAGTTCCTTAACGATAATATCTAAAACCAGCTTCTCGCTGGCAAGAATCTCTTCGAGCCGGGCGATCAGAGCGACAACTTCAGCATGTTCCTGAATAATCTTGTCTCTCTCCATCCCGGTCAAACGTTGTAGACGCAAGTCAAGAATCGCCTGCGCCTGCCGTTCCGAAAAGCTGAAACGTCCCTTAAGCTCCTCACGGGCAACCACCGGTGACGCCGCAGCCCGAATGATCTCGATAACTTCGTCAAGATGATCAAGGGCAATCTTAAAACCCGCCAGCAGGTGGAGACGCTCCCGAGACCGGGCCAATTCAAACGCCGTCCTGCGACGCACAACATCTTTACGGTGTTCAACGAAATGAACCAGCATCTCTTTAAGATTTAAGACCAACGGCTGCCGGTCAACAATCGCAAGCAACGTAATCCCGAAAGAGGTCTGCATATTGGTCTGCTTAAAGAGTTGATTAAGAACAATCTCCCCTTGAGCATCGCGCTTTAGTTCAATAACAATCCGCATACCCTGACGATCAGACTCATCCCGCAGATCTGAGATCCCGATCAGTTTTTTATGACGCACGAGCTCGGCCATCTTCTCAAGCATCTTGGCTTTGTTGACCTGATAAGGAATTTCGGTCACAATAATCCGTTCACGACCGCTCTTCTTATCGGTCTCGACCTCAGCCCGAGCTCGCAACCGGACAATCCCGCGCCCGGTCATGTAGGCCGAAGCGATCCCCTCACGCCCATAGATGAAACCTCCGGTCGGAAAATCGGGCCCCGGAATATGGGCCATCAGATCAACCACCGAAATTTCCGGATCATCGATATAGGCGACCAAAGCGTTGATCACCTCGGAAAGGTTATGGGGCGGAATATTGGTCGCCATCCCAACCGCAATTCCGGTCGAGCCGTTAACCAGAAGATTCGGGAAACGGGCCGGCAAAACCAGCGGTTCCTTAAGGGATTCGTCATAGTTAGTACCGAAATCAACGGTATCCTTATTGATATCCGCCAGCATCTCTCCGGCCAGTCGGGACATCCTGATCTCGGTATAACGCATCGCCGCCGGAGCGTCGCCGTCAACCGAACCAAAGTTCCCCTGCCCGTCAACCAGCGGATAACGCAAAGAGAAATCCTGAGCCATCCGGACAATCGTATCGTAAACCGCACTGTCTCCATGCGGATGGTATTTACCGATAACATCACCGACCACGCGAGCCGATTTTTTGTAAGCTTTATTCCAGGCATTACCAAGATCGTGCATGGCAAAGAGCACCCGTCGATGAACCGGTTTCAAACCATCCCTGACATCGGGCAGGGCCCGGCCAATAATAACACTCATGGCGTAAGCGAGGTATGAGGTTTTCATCTCATCCTCAATATTAACCGGCATCGCCTCCGGCAACAGAACCTCAGTTGGTTCCATAGATATCTCCCTTTTTCTCTATTTCACTATTTCTGTTTTAAACCTAAAACATCCTGCATATCATAAAGGCCGGGTTCGCGACCCGCAAGCCACATGGCCGCACGCACGGCTCCGGCGGCAAAATTGTCGCGCGAATGGGCGCGATGGATGATTTCCAGACGCTCACCCATGCCACCAAACATGACCATATGTTCGCCCACAATATCCCCGGCCCGCAAAGTCTGCATACCGATTTCTCGCGAGGTTCGTTCACCGGTAAATCCCTGTCGGGCAAAAACCGCATCAGTCTGATAATCACGACCTAAGGCCTCGGCAACGATCTCCCCCAGATGTACGGCCGTACCGCTGGGCGCATCTTTTTTTAAACGATGGTGGGCTTCGAGGATTTCAACATCAAAATCATCCCCTAAAATAGCTGCGACCTCAGCCACAATCTTAAAGAGAACATTGACGCCAACACTCATGTTGGGGGCAAAAACCAGCGGAATTTTAAGAGCTGCCTCGGCCAACAAGCCCCGCTCCTCCATACTCATACCGGTAGTTCCGATAACCACGGCGACCTGTTCGGCTGCCGCCCACTCCAAATTTGCCAGGGTCGCCTGCGGAGAGGTAAAATCAATCATCACCTCAGCCCCGCTTCCGGCAAGTTCATTGAAACTGCCGACCAGAGGCACTTCCAGATGACCGACACCAGCTACCTCACCCGCATCTTTTCCCAGCAGAGGATGCTCTGAGAACTCCAGCGCGCCCACAACTTTAGCCCCATCCTGAGCATTAACCAGATCAATAAGCCGTTTACCCATACGTCCGGCGGCACCGGCAACAACAACAGAGCGCATCAAGATTCTCCCTTAAAATTCAAACATTCCAACGTTGTGAAAAAACGGTTCTTAATATAGAAAAAAAGGGTCAAAAAGTCAACCAATAGTTATGAATTCACGGCCCAGCAAATTAAAGGTGCCGGCGATAGAGCCGAGCCAGATATTTCGGTGGCACTCCGAGAAAATAACCAAACATTACCAACTGGTTGACAAGCGTAGTATACCCGACTCCAAGTCGCTGCCAACGCCGGGCCGAGGTCTCGATTCGGGTCGGCAGAACGACCAGGCGTCCCTCTTTTTTTAATCTCCGAAGAAGATCAACATCCTCAAGCAACGGTTCTTCCCAAAAACCACCGGCCCGCTCAAACAAGG
The DNA here is from genome assembly GCA_034659215.1 of Pseudomonadota bacterium. Classification (GTDB taxonomy): domain Bacteria; phylum Desulfobacterota; class Anaeroferrophillalia; order Anaeroferrophillales; family Tharpellaceae; genus Tharpella. The sequence continues at coordinate 5,776 of JAYEGS010000359.1, forward strand.
CACGGCTCATAAAAAAACCCTGATCACCATAAGGTCGGCCGAGCCTGCGGCTGCGCCAGGAAATCAATTTTTCGAGAAAGCGAAAAACCGGCCTCTGATCTGCAATGACCAGAGAAAAAGCCCCGACTGCGACGCCGGGCCGGGACAAAGAGCGGCAAATCAAGGCCGGATAATCCGACGGCACGATGGTATCGGCATGAAGAAAGAGCAAATATCGACCGGAAGCCGCCCGAGCTCCGACATTCATCTGGCAACCGCGACCGGGGCGGCAAGAGAGCCCCCGACAACCCGCATTTTTTGCCACGGCCACGGAATCATCACAACTGCCGCCATCAACCGCGAGAACCTCAACCACACCGGGAAACTGCCAAAGTTTGAGGGCCTCAAGGGTGTGCGATAGATTTTCAGCCTCATTCAGTACCGGTATCACGATACTGAGCAAAATGTCAGCCTCTTGCCGCCAAGAATCCAGATCTTCAGGCCGATCGATATCGGCCAGCGGTGACAGCTGTTCAATGCGCCAGTCGAGCCGACGGGCGGCCTTCAGCGTTACCGACAGAACATTTTCACTGCCCCAAGGTACGTTCTCGAAGAGAGATGGTACGACTTTTCTCATACCAATCAGGTAATAGCCGCCATCATAAGCCGGGCCCAAAACCAGATCGGCTCCGGATTTTAGAAGAGCGGCAGTTTGTTCCAAGTAGTCTAACGACAACGCCGGACAATCACTGCCAATCACAATAACCGAGTCAGCTCCATGAGAAAAAGCTCCCTCGACAGCCCGCAACATACGCTGCCCCAGATCACCTTCACCCTGACCACGATATTTAAGATCAAAACCGAGCCACAACCCCATACTGCGGAAACCGGCCCCGGTAGAACAGATCTCCAGCCGCCTTCCCGGCGAGGTTGCAAATTGCCGAGCTTTAACCACGGCCTGCTCGGTCATCTGCTGCTGGATAAAAGCGGCACCGTCCGCACCCAAGGCCGGAATCAAGCGGGTTTTCGTCTGACCGGGTTGCGGATAACGGGTGAAAAGGAGTAAGGTTACATCAGGCATGGTGATTTAAGGCGTCTGCTTACAGTAGGTCTCTTTAGTCAAAAGAATCAGCACGGCACTGACAATCAACCAAGCCAGCATCAGGGAGAAACCTTGGCGAAAGGCGTCAAAATTATAAACCTTGACCCCATCGATAATTTTACCCTGCCAGTTGAGATCAAGAATCAGACCAACTGCCGGTTGCAAAATCATGGGCCCCGACATGACTCCCATATTGATAATACCGGAGGCCGTTCCACCCAAATGGACGGGAACCGACTCCTTGACAAAAGCAAAGCTGATAATCATGCCTCCCGAAGCCAAACCGATAAGTAACAGCAACCCGACAAGCAAGAACAACGGCAACCCCGGCACAAAAATAATTACGGCCCAAGCTCCGACCAGAATAATATTGCCGACGATATAGAGAGGTTTGCGCAGACCGATGCGATCGGAAAAACCGCCAACTAAAGGACCGCCCAGAGCCCAGGCCACAAGTATGGCCGAATTAAGGGCCGCTGCCTGAGCGGCGGTAAAATGATACTGGGTCACCAAAAAAGGCACCCCCCACAATCCGGAAAAGGTCAAGATACAACCAACTACCCCACCTGGTATAAAACATAAAAGCCAGGTATTACGATAACGAAAAATCTCTTTAATATCGTGCCAAACCGAGCTTTTAGATGCGCCCCCGGAAGCCGAAAGAGCATAACTTAAATAACCTTTTTCTCGAGGATCATCACGAACAAAAAACCAGATCGCCAGGGCCACACCCAGAGTGATCAGAGCCGCAACCAACATAATTGGTCGCCACCCCACCAGATTGACCAACAGCCGCAGCGGCACACCGGCAAAAACCGCCCCGATGACACCGCAGAAAAGCGCCATCCCAGTGGCCAAAGCAAACTGACGCGGCGCAAACCAGTGACCGGCCAGCTTCAACATACCGACAAAAGCCACAGCCACCGAGCCCCCAATCAGAAGACGCCCGATGCAGGCCCAAAACATTGTCGGAGCGAGACCAAAGATCAGGCCGCCAAGCCCGGCGACCAGAGCGCCAACCGCCAGCAGACGGCGCGGCCCCAGACGATCGGCAAGAATCCCGGTCGGGGCCTGCATGGCCACATAGCTGTAAAAATAGAAGGCTGAAAGGTTTCCAAGTCCGGCCGCACCGATGGCGAAATCCTGCATCAACTCAGTCGTCATCACGGCCGGTGCGACCCGATGATAAAAACCGATCAGATAGAGAGCGGCCCCCAAACTCCACATGAACCAGGAGAGACGGGCTGGCGGATAGTTAGTTTTGAGCTTTGACATCTTACTTAAAAAAACTCCTCAAAAATTTGCATTCAAAGCTTGACCTGACTTGACAATTTCTATAATCACTCCATGAACTAACACAGCTCCACCGCAAACACCAGCCAAGAGATTAACAAATAACCGGAATTAAGGACAACATTGATGGATTCATCTCTATACTTACAAGAAACTTCATTCATAGATATCAGCAACCCCACC